>CAZZYU010000024.1:0-10543 GCA_964658375.1 uncultured Acetobacteraceae bacterium
ATCATCTACATCGACGAGGTCGACAAGATCGCCCGCAAGGCCGACAACCCGTCGATCACCCGCGACGTGAGCGGCGAGGGTGTCCAGCAGGCGCTGCTGAAGATCCTGGAGGGCACGACCGCCAGCGTGCCGCCCCAGGGAGGCCGCAAGCACCCCCACCAGGAGTTCCTGTCGATCGACACGACCAACGTCCTGTTCATCTGCGGGGGGGCGTTCGCCAACCTCGAGCAGGTGATCGAGCGGCGCGTCGGCCACCAGGGCGTCGGCTTCGGCGCCGAGATCCAGTCCAAGGAGCAGCGTGACCGGGGCGAGGTCTTCGAGAACTGCCTGCCGGAGGATCTCATCCAGTACGGGCTGATCCCCGAGTTCATCGGCCGCCTGCCGGTGATGTCGGCGATCCACCAGCTCGACCGCGTCGAGCTGATGAAGATCCTCACCGAGCCGCGCAACGCGCTGATCAAGCAGTTCCAGCGCTTCTTCCAGTTCGACGGGATCGAGCTCGTGTTCGCCGACGAGGCGCTGGCCTCGGTCGCCGACAAGGCGCTCGAGCGCGAGACCGGCGCCCGCGGCCTGCGCTCGATCATCGAAGAGGTGCTGCTGGAGGTTCAGTTCGAGCTGCCCTCGCGCCGTGACGTGCAGAAGTGCGTGGTCACCCGCGAGACGATCGAGAAGGGCACCTCGCCCACGCTCGTCACCGTCGCCGCACCGGCCGACGAAGAGGGCGAAGCCGCCGCCTAGCCGTTCCTGACGCCCGGCGGTATGCGGCGGGCGGCCTGACCTACACTCTCGGCGTTCATGTCCGAGCTGGAGGAGAAGACCCGGTATGACCCCGCCGAGGTGGAGCCTCGGATCGTCGCGCGGTGGCTGGAATCGGGACTCTTTCATCCCGAGCCTGCGGGGACTGCGGCGGAGAACTACTCGATCGCGATCCCGCCGCCCAACGTCACCGGCGTGCTGCATCTCGGCCACGCGCTCAACGGCTCGATCCAGGACACGCTGGCGCGCTATCACCGCATGCGCGGCCGGCGCACGAAGTGGATTCTCGGCACCGACCACGCCGGCATCGCCACCCAGACCCAGGTCGAGCGCCAGCTCGTCGCCGAGGGCACGAGCCGCAAGGCGGTCGGCCGCGAGGCGTTCGTGGACCGCGTGTGGCAGTGGCGCGAGCAGTACGGCGGCACGATGATCGCCCAGCTCAAGCGGCTGGGCGCCTCGGTGGACTACGACGCCGAACGCTTCACGCTCGACGAGGGCTACGCCGACGCGGTGCTCAAGGTGTTCGTCACCCTCTATGAGAAGGGCTACATCTACCGCGACCGCTACATGGTCAACTGGGACCCGGGCTCGGGCTCGGCGATCTCCGACCTGGAGGTCGAGTCGCGCGAGGTCACCGACACGCTGTACTACATCGACTATCCGCTCGTCTCGGGCTCCGGGGCGGTGACCGTCGCCACCGTGCGTCCGGAGACGATGCTCGCCGATTCGGCGATCGCGGTCAATCCACACGACGACCGCTACCGGCGGATGATCGGCGAGATGGTGATCCTGCCGCTCGGCGGCGGGCGCAAGCTGAAGATCATCGCCGACGACTACGTGCAGCCGGAGTTCGGGACCGGTGCGCTGAAGGTCACGCCCGCCCACGACCCCAACGACTTCGAGATCGGCCGTCGTCACAGCCTCGCCCAGCCGTCGGTGATCGGCGAGGACGGGCGGATCACCGACGAGGCGCCCGAGCCGTTCCGGGGGCTGACCGTCGCCCAGGCCCAGCGCGAGGTGATCGCCCAGCTGACCGAGCAGGGGCTGATCGCCCGCACCGAGCCCTACGTGCACTCCGTGCCGTTCTCGGACCGCTCGGGCGAGCGCATCGAGCCGCTCATCTCGCTGCAGTGGTTCATGCGCATGGACGAGCTCGCCGCCCCCGCGATCGAGGTCGTCAAGAACGGCACCGTGCGCTTTCACCCGCAGAGCAGCGTGAAGATCTATCTCGACTGGATGGAGAACATCCGGCCGTGGTGCATCTCCCGCCAGCTGTGGTGGGGCCACCAGCTGCCGGTGTGGTACCGCGACCTGGAGACCTACGTCGGCACCGAGCCGCCCCGCGGCGGGGGATGGGTCCGCGACCCCGATGTGCTGGACACCTGGTTCTCCAGCGCGCTGTGGCCGTTTGCGACCCTCGGCTGGCCCGACCAGACACCCGAGCTGGCGGCGTTCTACCCCACCGACGTGGTCTCCACCGCACGGGAGATCATCAACCTGTGGGTGGCGCGGATGATCATGATGGGCATCGAGTTCACCGGCGAGGTCCCGTTCTCCGACGTCAACGTCCATTCGGTCATCCAGGCCCCCGACGGACGACGGATGTCCAAGTCGATGGGCACCGGTGTGGACCCGACAGAGCTGATCGAGGGCGGCCCGCGTCCCCCCGTCTTCGCCGGTGACGCGCGGGAGGCCGGAGACTTCCCCGCCTACGGCGCCGACGCCCTGCGCTGGGGCCTGCTGGCGATGTCCAGCGGCCAGGACGTGCGCTTCAGCGAGGACAAGGTCGACCAGGGGCTGCGGCTGACCAACAAGCTGTGGAACGCGGCGCGGTTCGTGCTGCTCGGCGTCGCTCAGATCGGTCCTGAGGTCCGGGCGCAGCCGATGCCCGTGCGCGTGGAGGACCGCTGGATCCTGTCGCGCCTGGAGCGCGCCCGCCTCGAGGTGCAGGCGCGGATCGAGGATTTCGACCTGCCCCACGCGGCGCTGGCGCTCTATGACTTCGTCTACGGCGAGCTGTGTGACTGGTATCTGGAGCTGGTCAAGCCGCGCCTGCGCGACGGCGAGGCCGAGGTCGCGGCCAACCTGCTGCACGTTCTCACCGAGACGATCATCTTCGCCCACCCCGTGATCCCGTTCGTCACCGAGGAGATCTGGTCGTTCATGCCCGGATCCGAGGGGCTGCTGGCCGCCCGGGTTGCGGGCGGCGATCCGGCGGGCGAGGTCGACGAGGACGCCGAGGCGGCGGTGGCGCGGGCGATCGAGGCGATCCAGGCGCTGCTCAGCTGGCGCAACCAGGCCAACGTGCGCGCGGGGGCGACGCTGCCGGCGCGGCTGCGCGCAGCCGGCTATGACCAGACCTCCGGCGACGTGGCGCGGATGTCCCGGGTCACCTTTCAGCCCGCCGACGCCAGCCCCAACGGCAACGGCGCCGAGCCGGCGGCGTCGGTCCCGGTCCCCGGCGGCGTGGTCGAGATCCTGCCCGGGGCCGACCTGGACCTCGGGGCGGCCCACCGCCGGCGCGAGCAGCAGCGGTCGCGGATCGCCGCCGAGATCGACCGCGCCGAGCGCAAGCTGGCCAACGCGGGGTTCGTGGCCAAGGCGCCGCCCGCGGTCGTCCAGGCCGAGCGCGACAAGCTCGCGCGTCTGCGCGCCGAGGCCGACGCGCTGTGAGGGATCGGTGACCGGGGGAGAGGAGGGACACCGGTGACGGGCGACGAGGCCGAGGCCTACCTGCAGTCACTGGAGCTGTTCGGGATGCGGTTCGGTCTGGAGCGCATGCGCCGGCTGATGACGGCGCTGGGACACCCCGAGCGCCAGTTTCAGTCAATCCACGTCGTCGGGACCAACGGCAAATCCTCCACGACCCGGATGATCGCCGAGATCCTGCGCCAGCACGGCCTGCGCACCGGCGCCTATCTCTCCCCGCACGTGAGCTCGTTCGGCGAGCGCATCCGGATCGACGACCGGGATCTGACCGCCGAGGAGTTCGGCGCCGCGGTCGGCCGCGCCGCCCACGCCGCCGAGAAGGTCAACCGGACCGCCGAGGCCGATGATCAGGTCAGCCAGTTCGAGGCGCTGACCGCGGCGGCCTACTCCGAGCTGGCTCGCCGGGGCGTCGAGGTGGCCGTGATCGAGGCCGGCCTGGGCGGTCGCTTTGACGCGACCAACGTGATCCCGTCGACGGTGCAGGTGCTGACGAGCGTCGGGCTGGAGCACACCCGGTGGCTGGGGCCGACGATCCACGACATCGCGGGGGAGAAGCTCGATGTCGTGCAGCCCCGGGCGACGCTCGTGCTCGGGGCCGGACTGCACCCCGAGGCGATCGCGGTCGCCGAGGCGGTGGCGGCAGAGCGCGGAGCGAGGATCGTCACCGCCGGAACCGACCCCGGGGTGTCCGTCGGCGCCCCCGGCGCCTATCAGCGGCGCAACTTCGCCCTCGCTCGGGCCGCCGCCCAGGCCTACCTGGGCGAGCTCGACGCCGAGGCCGTGGGCCGCGCCGCGGCGCAGGTGCGCGTGCCCGGGCGTCTGCAGCAGATCGCGTCCGATCCGCTGACCCTGATCGACGGCGCCCACAACCCCGACGGGATGCGCGCGCTCGCCGAGTCGCTGCCCGAGCTCGTCGGCGACCACGGGCGGGTCGTAGCCGTCATCTCGATCCTCGACGACAAGGACGCCGCCGGCATGCTCTCGGCGCTGCGCGCGAGCATCGACGCGGTCGTCTTCACCCACACCCGGAACCCGCGCGCGCTGTCCCCGGCGACGCTGCTGTCGCTGTCGCACCAGGTGCACGGACCCACGGGGGCGGAGATCGTGTCCGATCCCCACCGCGCGCTGGAGCGGGCGCGCACGCTGGCCGGGCCCGACGGCGTCGTGATCGCCACCGGCTCCCTGTATCTCGTCTCTGACCTGCTCGCCACCGGCTCGCGCCGGCAGTGGGCATCGGCGCTATGAACGATCGCGACGACGAGCCCGGGTTCCTGAAGATGATCGGGCTGGTCGCGCTCGTCGTGGCCGTCGTGATCCTCGTGTTCTTCGGGATCGGCTACCTGTTCGGCCGCGTCTTCCTGTAGGAACTGCGCGTTTCGCCGAGATATATCGCGCGATCTGCGACGAGGATCCACGACCTCGACGGCGTATTGATATACGCGGCAGGACCTTTCCGGCCACTAGACTCGCCCTCGCAATGCTGCCCTACGCCATCTTCGGGATCCATAGCAGCGCTCTCAATCTCGCCGTCGAGCTGGTCATCCTGTTCCTGGTGGTGATCTGGCTGGCCCTGATCTTCTGGACCTACGCCGACGCTCGCCGCCGGATCGCCGACCCGCTGCTCGTCGGGTGCGCGACGATCGCCTCGATGTTCCCGTACATGGGGACGATCGTGTACATGATCGTGCGCCCGCCGGAGTACCTCGACGACGTCCGTGAGCGCGAGCTGGAGATGCAGGCCGCCGAGGCCCGCCTGGCCGAGTCGGGCTACCACCTGTGCCCGCACTGCGATTATGAGGTGGAGCGCGACTACCTGCGCTGTCCCAACTGCATGCGCAAGCTCAAGGATCCCTGCCACGCCTGCGGGCGCCCACTGGATCCGACGTGGAAGGTCTGCCCGTTCTGCGAGGCCGAGATCGGAGCTCCGGGCGGCGGGCGGGAGCCGATGCCCCGCCGCCAGCGCCGGCGCCGCAGCGCTGAAGAGACGGTCGAGCAGTCGCCGACCACCTGACGTACCCGCACCCTTCCTCGATCCACACAAGGAGACTCGCCCTCGATGGAGCGCACGCTCATCCTCGTCAAGCCCGACGCCTTCGCCCGCAACCTCACCGGTGAGATCATCGCCCGCTTCGAGCGCAAGGGCCTGCGCCTCGCCGCCCTGCAGCGGATGACGATGACCCGGGAGCTGGCCTCCCAGCACTACGCCGAGCACCAGGACAAGCCGTTCTTCGGCGAGCTGGTCGACTTCATCACCTCAGGCCCGCTGGTGGCGATGGTGCTGGAGGGTGAGTCGGCGATCGCCGCCGCCCGGCAGGTGATCGGCGCGACCAACCCGCTGCAGGCGACCACCGGCTCGATCCGGGGCGACTACGCGCTCGAGGTCGGACAGAACATGGTGCACGGATCCGACGCGCCCGAGTCGGCGACGCGCGAGATCGGCCTGTTCTTCCCCGACCTGGGCTGAGGACCGCCGTCACGGCCTGCGGCCGCCGAGGATGTCCGCGCCGGACCGCTTGATCCTCGCCTCGGCCTCGCCCCAGCGGCGGGCCATCCTGCAGCAGATCGGGGCACGCTTCGACGTGCACGCCACCGGCGTGGCGGAGCTGACCGACGGACCGCCCGAGGAAGTGGTCCTGGAGAACGCGTTTCGCAAGGCGCGGGCGGCCGCGCAGGAGCTCGGCTCTCCGGGGGACGAGACGATGATCCTCGGCGTCGACACGATTGTCGCCGTCGGGGCCCGGATCCACGGCAAGCCGGCCGACCGCGACCACGCGCGGGCGACGCTGCGCGAGCTGTCGGGGCGCGCGCACGCGGTGCTGAGCGGCGTCTGCTGCCTGCGCGGGGAGATCACCCGCACCGCCGCGGCCCGGACGATCGTCCACATGCGGGCGTTGACTGACCGCGAGATCGAGTCCTACCTCGACACCGGCGAGTGGCGCGAGCGGGCCGGCGGCTACGCGATCCAGGCGCGGGGAGCGCTGCTCGTCACCCATATCGAGGGCGACTACCTCAACGTCGTCGGGCTGCCGGTGGCGACGCTCGTCGACCTGGCGCCATGGCTGCTGGCGGCGTGGTGAGCCGTGCACAACGTCGTGCAGCGATGCCTCACTTACGAACGCTTTAGATTTCCAGCGATTTTGCGCGGTCGGCCGCCCGCGGCGGCCGCGGCGAGCCCGTTCTCTTCGATAGACTCGGCGGCGGACGGATGCGGCAGCCGGAGGCTCGATTGCACGGTCTTCGCCGCATCAGCCGCCGATCTCTCCTGTCTGGACGAATATGGGCTTTTTCACCTATCTCACCGGGTTCGGTGGCCGCGACATGGCGGTCGATCTCGGCACCGCCAACACCCTCGTCTACGTGCGCGGGCGCGGCATCGTGCTCTCGGAGCCCAGCGTGGTCGCGGTCGACTCGCGCAGTGGCGAAGTCCATGCGGTGGGGATCGAGGCCAAGCGGATGCTCGGGCGCACGCCGGGCACGATCTCGGCCATCCGACCGCTCAAGGACGGCGTCATCGCGGACTTCGAGGTCACCGAGGAGATGCTGCGCCACTTCATCCAGAAGGTCCACCAGAATCGCTGGGCGCATCCGCGCGTCGTCGTATGCGTGCCCTCGGGGGTCACCGGGGTGGAGAAGCGCGCGGTCGAGGAGGCGTGCCTGTCGGCCGGCGCACGCCAGGCCTACCTGATCGAGGAGCCGATGGCGGCCGCGATCGGGGCCGGGCTCCCGGTCGGCGAGCCGACCGGGTCGATGGTCGTCGACATCGGCGGCGGCACGAGCGAGGTGGCGGTGATCTCGCTCGGCGGGATCGTCGTGTCGCAGTCGATCCGCGTCGGCGGTGACGAGCTCGACGAGGCGATCATCAACTACGTCAAGCGCGAGTACAAGCTGCTCATCGGCCAGCAGACGGCCGAGGAGGTCAAGCTGGAGATCGGCTCGGCGCACGTCATGCCCGAGGAGGTCCAGGCCGAGATCCGCGGGCGCGACATGGTCTCGGGCCTGCCCAAGACGGTGATCCTCACCAGCGAGGAGATCCGCGGCGCGCTGGAGGAACCGGTGTCGCAGATCATCGACGCGGTCAAGCAGACGCTCGACCGCACGCCGCCCGAGCTGGCGTCGGACATCATGGATCGCGGAATCATGCTGGCCGGGGGCGGCTCGCTGCTGCAGGGGATCGAGGAACGCCTGCGCGACGAGACCCAGATGCCCGCGCACCTGGCGGAGTCGCCGCTGACCTGCGTCGCCGTCGGCTCGGGCCGATCGCTGGAGGAGTTCGAGGCGATCCACCGCTCCAGCAAGAATTCCCGTAACCGTCGCCGCCGGTAGTAGCTTCGCGTAGGCAACCGGCTGACCTCGCGCCAGGACACCGAGACCCCATCCCGTGCACGACAAAGTAGTCAGACGTCGACGCGCAGTGCTCGCACTGCTCGTGATCGTCTCCGTGGTGCTGCTCACCGCCTATTTCGGCGAATCCGCCTCCAGTCCTCTGCACACCGCCCAGCGCGGCATCGTCGCCGTGGTCTCACCGATTCAGGACGGGGCCGCCAAGGTGCTCTCGCCGGTGCGCAACGTCTCCAACTGGGTGTCGACGACGCTGCGCGCCAAGTCCGAGAACGGCAGGCTGCAGCGCGACAACCAGAAGCTCACGACCGCGCTCGCGGTCGCCCAGCAGCAGGCGATCGAAAACCCCGAGCTCAAGCGCGAGGTCGGCCTGGACCGGGCGATCGGCGCCGCGGCGTATGACCCGGTGGGCGCGTCGGTGATCACCCGGGACCCGAGCCTCTGGTATCAGCAGGTCGCGGTCAACAAGGGCTCGCACGACGGCGTGCACCTCAACGATCCGGTCCTCGCCGACGGCGCGCTGGTCGGCAAGGTCACCGAGGTCACCGGCTCGGCATCAGAGGTGCTGCTGATCACCGACCACACCGTCTCGGTCGCCGCCGAGGTGCAGGACGGCTCGGGCGTGACCGGCGTGCTCTCGCCGGCCGTCGGCAACGGCCTGCTGCTCCAGGATCTCCCCAACCGGGCCACGATCGCCGCGGGAGACCTGGTCGTCACCGCGGGCTTCAGCGACCCGTCGGACCCCTCGCAGTCGGGCTCGGTGTATCCGTCGGGCATCCTGATCGGCCGCGTCGGGAGCTTCAGCCAGAACGAGCTGCTCAACAGCGGCCAGGTGCCGGTCACCCCGTCGGCGTCGCTGCGCCAGTTCACCGCGGTGCAGATCCTGACCAAGCCCTCCGCCGGCACCGACGAGGCGGACGTGCGGTGAGCGGCGTCTGGTCGGCCAAGCTCCTGATCCGGGTCGCGCTGCTGGTGATCGTGGCCGTGGTCGTCCAGGAGGCGGTGATCTCCCAGATCTCGATCTTCGGCGTCAACGCCGACATCACCCCGTTGGTCGTCATGTCGGTCGGGCTGCTCACCGGGTCGCTGCCGGGGGCGATCGTCGGCTTCGTCACCGGGCTGCTCGTCGACACGGTGCTCGTGCAGACGCTTGGCGTCACCTCGCTGATCTACATCGCGATCGGGTACTGGTCCGGGCGTCTGCGTGAGCTGCGCGACCCCTCGCACGGACTCGTGCCGCTGGCCGCCGGCGCCGCGGCGACCGCGGTGGCGGGCGTCGGGATGACGATCATCCAGTTCCTGCTCGGCGTCGACTCTCCGGTGAGCTGGCTGTTGGCCCAGCAGATCTTCATCACCGTGCTCGTCAACACGATCATCGCGCTGCCGGTGTACGCGCTCGTGCGCCGCCTGATCACCCCGGCGCTGCCCGACGACCCGCGCCGCCGGCGCCGCCGCGCCTACACGACCGGGGGACTCAGCCCGCTGTCTCAGCCCTCGGCGCGGCTCGGTGGGCAGATCTCCCGGGAGTCGCGATGACCGAGGGGCCCGAGGATCGCCGCTCCCCGCTGACCCCCGCGCTCGCGCTGCGCGTGGCGATCGTCGGGTCGGTCGTGCTCGCCCTGTTCGCCGTCGTGTTCTTCCGGCTGTGGTTCCTGCAGGTGCTCACCGGCAGCCAGTACGTGCGCGCCGCTGCGGTCAACCGCACCCGCGACGTCCCGATCGCTCCGCCGCGCGGGGAGATCCTCGACAGCAGCGGCAAGGTGCTCGTCAGCTCGACGACCGCGCTGGCGGTCAAGATCGTGCCCACCGAGATGCCGGTGGCGGTCAACGCGTCCAACATCCTGAGCCCGCCCAAGCGCGACGCGCGGGTCTACAACCGGCTGGCCCGGGTGCTGAAGATGTCGACCAAACGGACCCACTGCACGGTGCCGGTCCCGCCGCCGAGCTGCAACACGACGACGACGCACTGCGCGGCGTCGACGACGGTGCGCCTCGCGCCGGTCGGCTGCCTGGTCGCCCAGCAGGTGGCGCTGGCCACCTACGCCGACGTGAACGTCAAGTCCCCGGTGGCCACCAACGTCCAGTACTACATCGCCGAGCGCCAGAACGAGTTCCCCGGCGTCGAAGTCCAGCAGGTGTCGGTCACCGGGTATCCGGACGGTGAGCTGGCCGCGCAGGCGCTGGGCACCGTCGGGCGGATCACCGCCGCGCAGCTGAAGGAGAAGGCGTTCAAGAGCGTCAACCGCAACGCGGTCATCGGCACGAGCGGCCTGGAGGCCCAGTACGACGACTTCCTGCGGGGGAGCTTCGGCAAGCAGCTGGTCGACGTCAACGCCGACGGCATCCCGACCGGGCAGGGGCGCACCGTCCAGCCGACCGCCGGCGACAACCTCCAGACGTCGCTGAACGCCCAGCTCCAGAAGGTCGGCCAGAACGCGCTGCAGGAGTCGATGACCCAGAACGACAGCCCCGGCGGCGCGTTCGTGGCGCTCGATCCGCAGACCGGCTCGGTCTACGCGCTGGGATCGCTGCCCTCGTTCAACCCGTCGCCGTTCGCCAACCCGGATGGCATCCCCGAGTCGGTCTATAAGCGGCTGACCGACTCCGCCAGCGGAGATCCGCTGCTCAATCGCGCGATCCAGTCGGTCGGCCCGACCGGCTCGACGTTCAAGCCGATCACCGCGACCGCGGCGCTGGAGAGCGGGGACTGGGGCCTGGACGACACCTTCGACGACACCGG
>CAZZYU010000024.1:10643-33862 GCA_964658375.1 uncultured Acetobacteraceae bacterium
CAGCGCAACCGAGACGAGGCCGACTGCGACGCCGCCACCGGTCCCTTCCGCTACACCAACGCCACCGGGACGAAGTTCAGCGCCACGAAGCGCAAGGGCTATCACCGCAGTCCCACTCACTCCCCGGGCGGCTGCGGGATCGCCGACGGGACCGACCGGCCGTGGTCGATCGGCGACAACGAGAGCCTCGCCGTCGGCCAGGGCGACGTCCAGGTGAGCCCGCTGCAGCTGGCGGTCGCCTACTCGGCGCTGGCCAACGGCGGCACGATCGTGCGCCCGCACATCGGGGAGTCGATCCAGGACGCCGACGGAACCGTGCTGCAGAAGATCGACCCGCCGCCGGCGCGCCACATCGACATCGACCCGTTCGACCGCCAGGCGATCCTCACCGGGCTGCGTGAGGCCGCCTCGGCCCAGGGCGGAACCTCCGCCGATGTGATGGGCAGCTTCGGCCAGCAGGTCTACGGCAAGACCGGCACGGCGCAGTACTTCAACGCCGAGGACGTCGAGACCGACTACGCCTGGTACTCCTGCTTCGTCCCCGCCTCGGCGACCAGCAAGCCGATCGAGGTCGTCGTCTGGGTCGAGAAGGGCGGGTTCGGCGACGTCGCCGCCGCGCCGGTCGCCCGCCAGATCCTGTCCCAGTGGTTCTACGGCAAGCCCGGCCCGTACGTCGCCGGCACCTCGAACACCCTGTGAGCGTCACCCCGATCCAGCCCGTCGACGAGGTCGTGGTCACCCGCGGCCGCCGGGTCCCGCTGCTGGACCCGCTGCTGCTGCTCGCCGCGGTCGGGCTCGTCACCTGCTCGGCGATGACGCTGCACGCGGCGTCCGGCAGCTCGGTCGCCGATCGCCAGATCCTCTACGCGGCGATCGGCCTCGTCGCCTCGCTGCTGCTCAGCCGCATCGACTACTCGCGCCTGCGGGAGTTCAAATACGGCTTCTACGCGCTGATGGTCGGTCTGAACCTGATCGTCTACGGCATGCCCGCGCAGGCCGGCGCCCATCGGTGGATCCCGGTGCCGCTGATCAACTTCCAGTCCTCGGAGTTCGGCAAGGTGCTGCTCACGCTCGCCCTGGCCGGCTTCATCGTCGACCGGTCACGCCAGATCCACGAGCGGCGGACGACGGCGCGGATCATGCTGCTGGCGCTGGTGGCCGCGCTGCTCGTCATCCCCCAGCCCGACCTGGGCACCGGGATGGTCTACGTCGCGATCGGCTTCGCCGTGCTGTTCTTCGCCGGCACGTCGTTCCGGCAGCTGACCGGACTGGTGGCGCTGTTCGCCGCGGCGATCGCGATCGGGCTCGTGATCGCACCCGCGCTCGGCGTCCACGTCGTCAAGCACTACCAGGTGCAGCGCCTCACGGCGTTCCTGGATCCCGCGCACGCCGGACAGTCGGGCTATCAGCTGCAGCAGTCCCAGACGGCGATCGGGTCGGGCCAGAAGACCGGGCAGGGCGTCCACGCGTCCCAGGTCACCGGCAACTTCCTCCCGGTCAAGACGTCGGACTTCGTGTTCGCCTCGGTGGGGGAGATCTACGGGTTCGTGGGCGCGGCGATCGTGCTCTCGCTCTACGCGCTGCTGATGTGGCGCACGCTGCGCATTCTCACGATCTCCAAGAACCTGTACGGGACGTTGATCGCCGGGGGGATCCTGGCGATGTTCATGTTCCAGGTGTTCGTCAACGTCGGGATGACGATCGGAATCGCCCCCATCACGGGGGTCCCGCTGCCGCTCGTCAGCTACGGCGGCTCGTCGGTGATCGTCACCTTCTTGGCAATCGGCCTCTTGCAGTCGATCTATGTCCAAGGACGCTCGGCGGCGTCGGCGAAGAGCCGCACGCTAATTTCATAGGTGCCGGGCGCCGCACAGATCGGCTGCCCGAAGAAACTTTTCAAAGGATGACGACAATTGAAGAAGCAAGTGTTGGTCAGCGTCGACCGTGGGGAGACCCGGGTTGCGATGCTCGAGGCGGCCGGAACGGTGTCGTCTCGCAAACCCGGTACGAGCGACAGCTCCCGGCGCCGCCGCAAGACTGCGTCTGAGGAGTACTCCGTCGCCGAGCTGTACCTCGAGCGACGCGGCAACCGCTCGATCGTCGGCAACATCTACAAGGGGCGCGTCGACAACGTCCTCGCCGGGCTGGAGGCCGCGTTCGTCGACATCGGCCTGGAGAAGAACGGGTTCCTGCACGTCGACGAGATCGTGCTGCCGGGGGTCGAGGCTCCGCGCCGCGGCCGTGGCTCGGCGCGCGACGGTCGCAACATCACCGACCTGCTCAAGCCGGGCCAGGAGATCGTCGTCCAGGTCGTCAAGGACCCGCTGAAGACCAAGGGCGCGCGCCTCTCGATGGACCTCACGATCGCCGGTCGCTACATGGTCTACGCGCCCTACGGCGAGGGGGTCGGCGTCTCCCGTCGCCTGGAGGAGAAGGAGCGCGAGCGGCTGCGCCGCCAAGCCGCCAAGCTCGACCTCAAGGGGGCGGGCGCGATCATCCGCACCGCTGCCCAGGGCGCGATGCGCGAGGACCTCGAGCGCGAGCTGGTCTACCTGTTCAAGCTCGGGGGGGTGCTGTCCAAGCGCGTCGAGGAGAGCCACGCCCCGGCGTTGGTCTTCCAGGAGGCCGACCTCTCGGTGCGCGTCGTCCGTGACATCTTCTCCGCCGACTTCGAGCGCGCGATCGTCGATGACGAGAAGCAGCACCACCGGCTGCTGTCGTTCTTCTCGCGCACCGCGCCCGAGCTCGTGGACCGTGTCGAGCTGTGGTCCGAGCCGGCCCCCCTGCTGCAGGCGTTCGGCGTCGACGAGGTGCTCGCCTCGACCCTCTCGCGCCGGGTCGACCTGCCCAGCGGCGGCTACCTGGTGATCGACTACGCCGAGGCGCTCACCGTGATCGACGTCAACTCCGGCTCGTTCATCGGCCGCGGCAAGAGCGCCCGCCTGGAGGACACGATCACCAAGACCAACCTGGAGGCCGCCGAGGCGGTCGTCAGCCAGCTGCGACTGCGTGACATCGGCGGGATCATCGTCATCGACTTCATCGACATGGCGCGCGCCCGCAACCGCGATGCGGTGCTCAAGACGCTGCGCAAGTCGCTTGACGAGGACCGGACCAAGACCTTCGTGGTCGAGATCTCCCCGCTGGGCCTGGTCGAGATGACCCGCCAGAACGTCACCGAGGGGGTGCGGGAGATCATGACCCGCCCGTGCCCGACGTGCAACGGCGAGGGCGTGATCAAGTCCGAGGAGACGATCGCGATCGAGTTCGAGCGCCGGATGCGCGACCTGGCCAAGGATGTGGAGGCCGACGCGATCCTGCTGCAGATGAACCCGCGGGTGAGCGCCGAGTTCACCGGCAACGACGCCCGGGTGCTGCGGGCGGTCGAGGAGCAGACCGGCAAGTGGTTTCACTTCGAGGGCTCCGAGGGGCTGCCGCTGGAGCATTTCGCGGTGCTGCTGGAGGGCGATCGCGAGTCGGTGCTCGAGCGCGCGCTCCCGTTCCGCGAGGGCGAGGAGGTGTTCGTCGAGATCGTCGAGCCCCACATGTACAGCCCGGGCGACGCGGTCGCCAAGATCGACGGCTACATCATCTCGATCAAGGGCGGCACCCGGTACGTGGGTGAGAAGCACCTCGTCCACATCGAGGAGGTGGGGCGCACCGCGGCCACGGCCAGCCTCGTCGACGTCAGCGGATCGGGCTCCGACGCAGGGTCCGGGCCGTCGGGCTCCGATGGCGATGACGAGCTAGACTCCAAGCCTCGGCGTCGCGGCCGCAGGGGCGGGCGACGCCGTTCGAGCGCCAAGGCCGGTTCGGTGGCCACGGGCTCGGACTCCGACTCAGACTGACCATGTACGCGATCATCAAGACAGGCGGAAAGCAGTACCGCGTCCAGGAGGGCCAGACCCTGCTGATCGAGCGGCTGCCCGACGCCGAGGGTGCGACCGTGGATCTGCTGCCGCTGCTGCTCGTCGACGGCGAGACGCTGATCGACGGCGACGCGCTCTCGTCGGTCACCGCGCAGGCGACGATCGTCGCCCACGAGCGCGGGCCGAAGCTGCGCGTCGTCAAGTTCAAGCCCAAGCGCGGCTACAAGAACCGCAACGGCCACCGCCAGGAGCTGACGCGGATCCAGGTCACCACGCTACGCGCGACCAACACGTCGTCACGCGCCCGCACAGCGGCCGTGCCCGCCGAGACTCCCGCGGAGGTGGGCAATGGCGCATAAGAAGGGACTCGGATCCAGCCGCAACGGCCGTGACTCCAACGCCAAGCGGCTGGGGGTCAAGGTGTTCGCCGGCCAATCGGTGACCGGTGGCGAGATCATCGTGCGCCAGCGCGGGACCCGCTTCAAGCCCGGCGACGGCGTCGGGATCGGTCGCGACGACACGATCTTCGCGAAGTCCGCAGGAACCGTCCAGTTCCGCACCGGTCGCCACGGACGCGTGATCTCGGTCGCGCCGGCCGAATCGACGGCGGCCGACTCCACGCCCGCGTCGACGCCGACCGCGCCGGCGCCCGCCGCCTGAGAAGGCCGGCCTCCGGACGAGGCCGGAGCGGGCGGCCCGCGGGCCGCCCACTCACGCGACGATCACGCGGTCGCTGCGGCACCCAGCGGCGCGGTGCATTCCGGGCAGCGCTTGGCCTCGATCGGGATGTTCAGCGTGCACTCCGGGCACTCCTTGACCGTCGGGTCGTCCTTGGCGCGGCGGGTCATCAACGTGTCGTAGGGCTTGAAGATGAAGAAGAACACGACCGCGGCGGTGGTCACGAAGGTGATCAGGTAGTTGATGAAGTCGCCGTACATGAACTGGCTGTGGTTGATCGTGAAGTGAAGGTTGGCGAAGTTCGGCTTGCCGACGATCAACGCGATGATCGGGGTGATCAGGTCGGCGATGAACGCCTTGACCAGCGCCGCGAAGACGGCGCCGATGATGAACGCGATCGCCAGCTCGACGAGATTGCCTCGCATGATGAACGTCTTGAACTCCTGGATGATCGACACGCAGACGCCTCCCGGACGTGGTGGTTGGGTGAACCCGCGCGGCAAGAATACGAGCGGCGCGGGCGCGACGGCCCGAATCGGCCATAGTTGCTGACCGTGCAGGATCGAGCCCGCATCCACGTTCTCGCCGGCGCCGGCGGTGACGGCTGTCTGAGCTTCCGCCGCGAGGCCCACGTCCCCCGGGGCGGCCCGGATGGCGGCGACGGGGGCCGCGGCGGCGACATCGTGCTCGTCTGCGACGACTCTCGACGTGACCTGGAGACCTTCCGCCGCAAGCCGCACTACAAGGCGCGTAAGGGAGGCAACGGCGAGGGGGCGCTGCGCCACGGCGCCGATGGCGAGACGCTGCGCCTGGCGGTCCCGCCCGGCACCGAGGTGATCGTGGAGCGCGATGGCACCCGCCACGACCTCGTCGCCGCCGGCCAGCTGGCGGTCGTCGCGCGCGGTGGTCCGGGCGGCCGGGGCAACAAGCGCTTCGCCGGTCCCACGCACCAGACGCCGCGGTTTGCCGAGCGGGGACTGCCCGGCGAGGAGACCTGGCTGAGCCTGCGCCTGAAGCTGCTCGCCGACGTGGGGCTGATCGGGCTGCCCAACGCGGGCAAGTCCTCGCTGCTGTCGCGCCTGACCAGGGCCCAGCCCAAGGTCGCGGGGTATCCGTTCACCACCCTGACGCCGGTGCTGGGGACGCTGCAGACCGACTCGCGCCAGCTCGTGATCGCCGACATCCCGGGCCTGATCGAGGGAGCCAGCGACGGCGCGGGCCTCGGTCACGAGTTCCTGGCCCACGTCGAGCGCACCCGGCTGCTCGTCCACGTGCTGGACCTCGCGCCGCTGGACGGCACCGACCCGATCGCCAACCACGAGACGGTCGAGCGCGAGCTGGCGGCCCACGACCCGCGGCTGGCGGCGCTGCCGCGGATCCTCGCCCTCTCCAAGGCCGACCTGATCGACGCCGACACCGCCGCCGCCGCGCGCCACCGCTGGGAGCAGCGGCTGGGCGACGCGGTCCCGGTGCTGCTCACCTCCGCGGTGACCCACGCCGGCCTGGAGGCGCTCGCCGCCGAGATCGTGCGGCGTGTGCCGGAGGCGCCGGCGGTCGACGCCCAGACCGCGACAGTGCTGCAGGCCCAGGGCGGCGCGGCCGGTCAGGAGCTGGCCGAGCACCGGGTGTTCCGGCCCGCGGCGCCGCGGCGCTACACCGTGCGTCGCACCGGCACGGCGGCGTTCTCGGTGACCGGCGAGGGAATCGAGCGACTGCTCGCGCGCTATGACCTCGACAACGAGGAGGCCCTGGCCCACCTGGAGCGGCGGCTGAAGGGCATCGGGGTGCTCCGGGCGCTCCAAGCCGAGGGCTTTGCCGCCGGCGACGAGGTGGAGATCGCCGGGGTCGCCTTCGAGCTTGACCCCGACCAGTGAGCACGCTCGTCGTCAAGCTCGGGTCCTCGATCGTCGCCGACGACAGCGGCGCGGTGCGCGCCGATGTGCTGGAGCGCATCTGCGACGAGGTGGCGACGCTGCATCGCGCGCAGCGCTCGGTGGTGATCGTCACCAGCGGCGCGATCGCCCGCGGCCTGGGCATCCTCGGATTCCCGCCCGCCCAGCCGCAGCGGCCCCGCGCGATCGACGAGCTGCAGGCGGCCAGCGCCGTCGGCCAGGGCAAGCTCTATCAGGTCTATGACGAGCTGCTGCGCGCCCGCGGGGTGCCCAGCGCCCAGGTGCTGCTCACCTTCTTTGACATGAGCGCCCGCACCCACTACCTCAACGCGCGCCAGACGCTGCGCAAGCTGCTGGAGTGGCGCGTGGTCCCGATCATCAACGAGAACGACACGACGACGACCGATGAGATCTCGTTCGGCAACAACGACTTCCTCGCGGCGCAGGTGGCGATCCTGCTCGGCGCCGAGATGCTGCTGCTGCTCACCGACGCCGAGGGCGTGTTCACCGCCGATCCCCGGGTCGACGCCGGCGCGCGGCGCGTGGCGCGGATCGACGACTTCGCCCAGCTCGACGCGATGCAGATCGGCCATGCCGCCTCTCCGCTGGGCACCGGCGGGATGCGCTCCAAGGTGGTGGCGGCCGAGATGGCCACCGCCGCCGGCGTCGGGACCGTGATCGCCGGCGGGCTGGTCGCGCAGACGATCACCCGCGCCGCCGCCGGTGAGGCCGACGCCGGCACGCTGGGCACGTGGTTCCCGCCCCGTCCCGGTCGCTACTCGAGCTTCAAGCTGTGGTTGAAGTACGCCAAGCCGACCCGCGGGCGCGTCGACGTCGACGCCGGCGCGGCGCGAGCGCTGCGTGACGGTGGGACGAGCCTGCTGCCGGTCGGGATCGTCGCCGTGAGCGGCACCTTCGACGCCGGCGACGCGGTCGAGATCACCCACGGCCCCGCCTACGTGGGCAAGGGCATCTCCAACTACTCCGCCGCGGAGCTGGCGCAGGTCCGGGGATTGCAGTCCGCGGCGGTCCGTGAGCTGTTGCCCCGGGCCTCGGAGGAGGCGATCCACCGTGACTACTTCGTGCTCGCGTAACCTTGCGAACTGAGATGGCGTCGACCGCGACATCGATCGCGCAGATATGCGCCGCCGCCAAGCGGGCCTCGCGCACGCTGGCGACCCTGGACTCCGGCGTCAAGGACCTGGCGCTGGAGGCGATCGCCGCGGCGCTACGAGAGAACGCCGACACGATCCTCGAGGCCAACGCGCAGGATCTGCAGGAGGGCGAGTCGGCCGGCCTGTCCGACGCACTGCTGGACCGCCTCGCGCTTGATGAGCGGCGCCTGGAGCAGATCGCCGACGCGACTCGCGCGATTGCCGCCCTGCCCGATCCGGTCGGCGAGGTGATCGACGGTCACACGCTGGCCAACGGATTGGCGCTGCGCCGGGTGCGCGTCCCGCTGGGCGTCGTCGCGGTCGTCTACGAGGCGCGGCCCAACGTCACGATCGACGCCGCTGCGCTGTGCCTGAAGTCCGGCAACGCGATCGTGCTGCGCGGCTCCCGCGCCGCCGCGCACTCCAACGCGGCGCTGGCGGCGATCGCCGGCCGGGTGGCCGTCGAAGCCGGCCTGCCGGAGGGGGCGCTGTCGCTGATCGGCGGCGGCGATCGCGACGAACTGACCCAGCTGGCCACCCAGACCGGGGTCGTGGATCTCATCATCCCCCGTGGCGGGGAGGGGCTGAAGGCCGCGCTGAAGGGCGTGGCGACGGTCCCGGTGATCTTCGCCGCCTCGGGCAACAACCACGTCTACGTCGACGCCACCGCCGACCTGGCGATCGCCCGGGAGATCGTGCTCAACGCAAAGCTCCAGCGACCCGGGGTCTGCAACGCCGCCGAGAACCTGCTCGTCCACGCCGACGTCGCCTCGCGGCTGCTGCCCGGGCTGCTGCGCGACCTCGACGCCGCCGGAGTCAGCCTGCACGGCGACGCCCGGGCTCGCGCGGCTGTCCCCGAGCTGCCGATCGCTCCCGCCGCGCCGGAGGACTGGGACACCGAGTATCTGGCGCTCGAGCTCGCCGTCGGGGTGGTCGACTCCGTGCGGGAGGCGATCGACCACGTCAACGACCACGGCAGCGGCCACTCGGAGGCGATCGTCACCTCCGACACGGGATCGGCCCGCGCCTTCGAGCTCGGCGTCGACGCCGCGTGTGTCTATGTCAACGCCTCGACCCGCTTCACCGACGGCGGCGAGTTCGGGATGGGGGCCGAGATCGGCAACTCGACCCAGAAGCTCCATGCCCGGGGTCCGATCGGACTGCGTGAGCTGTGCACGTTCAAGTACCTGATCGAGGGCAGCGGTCAGATTCGCGGCTGATGTCCGTGCCGCCGTCCTGATCCGCCGATGCGCCTGGGGATCCTCGGGGGGACGTTCAACCCTCCGCACATCGGCCACCTGATCTGTGGTCAGGAGGCTCACCGGGCGCTGGACCTCGACCGAGTGCTGCTGGTGCCGGCGCGCATCCCGCCGCACAAGCCCGTCGAGCGCGAGCCGGGAGCCGAGCATCGGCTCGCCCTGTGCCGGCTGGCGGTCGGCGATGACGAGCGCTTCACGGTCGACGACCTCGAGCTGCACCGCGAGGGCCCGTCCTACACGGTCGATACGCTTGCCCAACTGCATGATCAGGCTCCTCACGACGAGCTGGTGCTGATCCTCGGAGGCGACATCGCCGCCGGACTGCCGAGTTGGCGTGAGCCCGAGCGCGTCCTGCAGCTCGCCACGCTCGCCGTGGCCAAACGCCGCGGGACCCCGCGGGGCACGGTGCAGCGCGCGCTCGACGGCCTGGCCGGGGGCGAGCGGGCCGACTTCTTCGCGATGCCGCGGATCGGCGTCTCCTCGACGATGCTGCGCCGCCGCGTGCGCAGCGGTCAGCCGATCCGCTACCTCGTTGCCGAGCCGGTGCGCGAGTACATCGCCGCGCACGGGCTCTACCGTGAACCCGACACGGCGTGAGCTGGTTGTGAGTCACGCCTAACATCAAGGAGCGCATGATCAACGCACCACGCAGTGACACGGCTGCGGCTGACCCCCAGCCAGAGCTCAATCCCGAGCGCATCCTCGCCGTCGCCGGCGAGCTGGCGGCCGATCGCAAGGCGCTGGACATCGTCGCCCTGGACCTGCGCGGGATGATCGGCTACGCCGACTACTTCCTGATCTGCAGCGGGCGCTCAGACCGCCAGACCAAGGCAATCCACGACGGCATCGTCGCCGGGCTCAAACAGCAGCACCGGCTGCTGGCGCGCCGGGTCGAGGGGGTCAGCGAGGGTCGCTGGATCTTGATCGACTTCCTCGACGTGGTCGTCCACGTGTTCACGCCCGAGACCCGGGAGCACTACCGCCTGGAGCAGCTGTGGGGCGAGGCCCCGCGGATCGAGGGCCCCGCGCTCGTCGTCTGACCGGCTGCCGGCCGTCGGTTTTCCCGCCCCGCTGGTCGCCTGACCGGCGCTTGTTCGGTCAGATCGCCGTCATCAGCTTCGGCGCGACTTCCTTCTTGCGGCTCATCACGCCCGGGAGCTCGATCGTGCTGTCGCTCGCGTCGACCCCGAAGGAGCGGGCCACCGCCTGCACATCGCCGGCGACGAGCATCTCGGTGCCCTTGGCGACGACGTCGGTGATCATCAGCGCGTACATCGCCAGCTCCTTGGCCTCCCGCTGCCGGGCCAGCGCCTCCAGCAGCTCGGGGCGGCGATCGTCAAGCGCCTCGCCGACGACCTCGATCTGGGCGATGCAGATCTCCTGGTCGCCGCGCACCTGGTAGCGCTTGACGTCCTGGGTGACGATCTGGTCGGCGCTCAGGTCCGACACGTCGGCGGTCGTCTCGAACATCTCGCGGCCGAGCTGCTGGGCGTCGAGCGCAAGCACCCGCTCCAGGTAGGAGACGACCGCGTGATCACGCGGGGTGGTGGTCGGCGAGTTGAGGATCACCGTGTCCGACAGGACCGCGCCGAGCAGCATCATCGCCGACGGCCGGCTGGGCTCCATGCCGGCCTGGCGGAAGCGCTCGACGATCAGGGTGCTCGTGGAACCGACGGGGTCAAACGTCGCCGCGACCGGGATCCGGGTCTCGATCGAGCCGATGTGATGGTGGTCGAGGATCTCCAGGATCTCGGCCTCGGCGATCCCGACGACGCTCTGAGCGGTCTCGGCGTGGTCGACGAGCACGACGCGCCGCCGGATCGGGGTCACGACGTCTGAGCGCGTGACCAGGCCGACCGGGCGGTTCTGGGCGTCGACGGCGATCGCCGCCCCGTAGTGCAACTCCTTGATCTGCTCGGCGATGTCGTCGAGCAGGAAGTCCGGTGGGACGGTCAGCGGATCGTGCTCCATCAGCGCGCTGACGGGCGCCGCCAGGGTCACCATCCGCCCGCACACGTAGCTGTCCAGCGGCGAGACCACGATCGCGGCGTTGTGTCGATCGGCGGCGGCGAGCGCCTCCTGTGCCACCGGGGCGGAGTTTGAGAGGACGACCAGCGAGGCGCCGAGCTCGATCACCCGCATCAGCGCCTCGGGCCGGTTGCCGACGACGACGATGTCGCCCTCGGAGATGCCGCTGTCGGCGTGCGGATCCATCGCATAGACCCAGACGCGACCCGACAGCACCCGGTCTGATCCGGCGGCGAGCGTGCCCTCCAGCACCGAGACGACCGCGCTGACCCGCGTCGGCGCCTCCTCCAGCGTCGAGGTCCGCAGCGAGTCGCGGATGTAGCGGCGCGCGAGCGCACGTTCGGTGAGCACCCCGACCAGCGCCCCGGAGCCGTCGACGACGGGGACCAGCTCCAGGTCGGCCTTGGCCAGGGCCCGTCCGGCCTCACGCACCGGGTCGTCGACCCGGGCGACGGGGAAGCTCTCCTGCATCACGTCACGGGCGCGCAGCATGATGTGGGTGAGATGCCGCGGCTCCGGAGCGCCGCTGCGATCCAGCAGCCATCGCGTCTGCTTGTTGCAGTCACCCAGGCGGACCGGCACGTAGCGGTTGTTGGGGTCCAGGCGCCCTTTCAGCTCGGCGTAGCCGATCGCGGCGGCGATCGAGTCGCTGTCGGGATGGCGGTGGCCGGAGACGTAGATGGGGCGCATACCGGTCGATTATCGCCGTCAGACGGGTCACGATGCCGTGCGCGTGGGCGACCTGAGCCCGGAGCACGCCGGATTGCAGGTCCGTCGGCCGCCCGGTACGGTGGCGCGCACGCGTCGGCGAGAGCGCAGCGATCCGCCGCCCGCCGCCCGTCGTTTCAGTGGCCCGTCTCCAGGAGATTTCCGATGCCGACCGCACCCACGATCCTGCCGACCTCGATCACGCAGGGCTCCGCGCCGGGCCTGGAGTACCGCCTGGAGGGTGAGCTCGTCCCGGTCCTGCACATGGCGCTCGACGGCCGGGTGCCGGTCTACTTCGAGCACCATGTGCTGCTGTGGAAGTACCCCCAGATGGACATCGGGCTGCACCCGCTGCGCAAGGGACTGAAGCGCCGCGTGTTCGGCGGGATGCCGCTGCTGCTGCTCGAGGCCCAGTCGCCCGGCGAGATCGCCTTCAGCCGCGACGCGCCCGGGCACATCGCCGCGCTGCACCTCAACTCCGGGGACGGCATCGTCGTGCGGGAGCATCAGTTCCTGGCCGCCACCGGCAACGTCCAGTACGACTACAGCCGGATCAAGGGCTTTGCCAACATGATGTACGGCGGCGGCTTCTTCGTCGATGAGTTCTATGCCGCCGACCACGAGGGCGTTGTCTGGGTCCACGGCTACGGCAACGTGTTCGAGAAGCAGCTGGACGCCGGCGAGTCGATCGACATCGAGCCCGGCGGCTGGGTCTACCGCGATCATTCGGTGCAGATGTCCCAGGAGGTCTACGGGTTCAAGACCGGCCTTCTGGGCGGCGGCGCGGGCAACCTCGTGTTCAACCGCTTCACCGGGCCGGGACGTGTCGGGCTGCAGAGCGCCTACTACCACCCGCCGGTGGCCGAGGGCGCCGGCGGCAACTCCCAGCGCGGCAACGACACGCTGGGCAGCGTGATCGGCGGGCTGCTCAACAATTAGTGGTCACGAGAGCCCAGCCGCGCAATCCGTGGTCCACTAGCGCCCAGCCCGCGTGATGCCGCTCCCACCCGGACACCTCGCCACCCACCCCCTGCCCCCGGGGATCACGGGCGCGCTCGGCCTCGCCGGCTACCAGCTGCTGGCCGACGTCGGTGGTGTCGGGGCGGGGCGGCTGGGCGCCCAGGCCTTCCTGCTGGTGGCGCCCGACCCCGATCCGACGCTGCCCGAGACCGCGTCCGGGGCACAGGCGCCCGGCACCCAGATCGCGCTGCATCACACCCGGGTGCGTGACGACGCCGAGGCGGCGGGCTTCGTCGCGCTCGCCGCGGCGCTGGGGTACCAGCGGCTGTCGGGGTACCGGCTCGCGCTCGAGCGCCACGGCCTGCGCAGCCGGGTGCGGGTGCTCGACCCGGCCAGCGGCGCGATCGTCGCGGAGATCGAGGACCGTCATCCGCGCGGCCTCTTCGGACGCGGCGGCGGTGCCGGCGGCGCCGGGGCGCTCGCCGCGCGCCTGCGGGCGCTGCCGCCCGCCGGTCCGCCGGCCGACACCAGCGATCCTGAGCTGCTGCGCGGCGTGCTGCTCGCACTCGCGCTGCGCGACGAGTCGCTGGGCGGGGCGCAGGCCGCCGAGCTGGCCGATCGGGCGTTATCGCTGATGCGGACGGGCGGGTCTCTCGATCCCCCCGCCGCGCTCGCCGCCGCACGCGCGGAGGGGTGAGCGTTCACGGGGGGGAGCCGTTCCCGGGGGTCGACGCACCCGGCGTCGAGGGAACCGGCGTGGTGACGGGGGAGAGGCGGATCCTGGGCCGGCCGCGGTGGGTGACGACGACTTCCTCGCCGGCCGTCACGCGCTCCATCCAGTAGCCGAGCTGATCGCGAAACGGGTTGGATCCGACAGTGGTCGGAGTTGCCGAAGAAGTGGAGCTGAGGGGGCTCGAACCCCTGACCTTCGCGCTGCCAGCGCGACGCTCTCCCAGCTGAGCTACAGCCCCTTCGAAGTCGACGTCATCCGCAAGGGTAATACACGCGCGCTGGCCGTTGCGCGGCGGAGCCAGCGGCACCGCAGGGATGCGCTACCGCCGGGGGATGAACTCCGGCACGTCGGGAACCTCGCCACCGTCAGGCGCCGTGGCCTGGGTGGGCGCATCGATCGGCGGCCCCTCCGCGAGTGAGGTCTGCCGGCTGGCCTCCACCACCTCGATCCGGGAGATCATCTGGGAGTGCAGCGACTGCACGTCGCGCAGCAGTCGCTCGGCGTTGGCGCGCAGCGAGTCGCCCATCTGACGCAGGTTGCCGACGAGCTCGATCCCCTCGCTGCGGACCGCCTCGGCGGTGGCGCGGGCGTCGGAGAGCAGCTCGCGGCTGCGGCGTTCGGCCTCGGCCCGATTGCGGGCGGCGGCCTCGGCGGCCTCGGCGAGCGTCTCATCGGCGCTGACCTGCGCCCGTCCGATGATCTCCAGCGCCTCGCTGGTGGCGCCTGCCCGGGCGGCCTCGTCCCGCTGGCGGCTCTCGCGCGTCAGCCGCTCGGCCTCCTCGCGCGCCTGGGCGAGCAGCTCGGCGACCTCCTGGTCGGCGGCGTCGACGCGGTACCGGGCGGCGCGGTCGGCCTCGGCGATGCGCTCGCGCATCCGCTCCTCGGTGTCGCGCCGGAGCTGCTCGGCGGTCGCCTCGGCGGCGGCGAGGATCGAGCCGACGCGGTCGGCGGCCGAGCCGTGGATCCGGGACGGGGCGGGCCTGCCGGGGAGCGGGTCCTCGGGCATGACGCAGATCGTAATCGGCCACCCCGTCGTCGCCGCAAGACGCGTGTCGCCCCCAGGTAACCTGCGGCCAGAGATGAGCGACCGTCGATACGACCCCAGCGAGATCGAGCCCCGATGGCAATCGGTGTGGGCGCAGGAGCGCACCTGGGAGGTCGACAACCTCGCCCCCGGCGATGCGCCGTCGGCCGAGGAGAAGTCCTACGTGCTGGAGATGCTCCCCTACCCCAGCGGCGAGCCCCACATCGGCCACCTCAAGAACTACGCGCTGGGCGACGCGATCGCCCACTTCCGCCGACGCACCGGGCGCCGCGTGCTGCACCCGATGGGGTACGACGCGTTCGGGCTGCCCGCCGAGAACCACGCGATCCGTACCGGTGAGCACCCGCGCGCCTCCACCGACGCGTCGATCGCCGCCTTCCAGCGCGCGTTCCGCTCATGGGGGATCTCGATCGACTGGTCGCGGGAGTTCGCCACCCACGAGCCCGAGTACTACCGCTGGACGCAGTGGATCTTCCTCCAGCTGTACGAGCGTGGCCTGGCCTACCGCAAGGAGGCCGCCGTCAAGTGGTGCCCGCACGATCAGACGGTGCTGGCCAACGAGCAGGTGATCGACGGTCACTGCGAGCGGTGTGGGCACCTGGTCGAGGTGCGCCAGCTCGAGCAGTGGTTCTTCCGGATCACCGACTACGCCGACCGGCTGCTCGACGACCTGGACGAAATCGAGTGGCCCGAGAGCGTCAAGTCGATGCAGCGCAACTGGATCGGACGCTCCAGCGGGGCCGAGGTGACGTTCCGCTGCGAGGCGCTGGGGATCGACTACCCGGTGTTCACGACCCGGCCCGACACCCTGTTCGGCGCGACGTTCTTCGTCATGGCGCCCGAGCATCCCGACGTCATGCGGCTGGCGGCGGGGACCGCGCACGAGGCCGAGGTCCGTGAGTACGTCAACCGGGCGCTCAGCGACGGCGCCGAGGACCGCGGCTCGGCCGACAAGCCCAAGACCGGCGCACCGCTCGGGCAGACGGTGCGCAACCCGGTCAACGGCGAGGAGATCCCGGTCTACGTCTCGGATTACGTGCTGATGGAGTACGGAACCGGCGCGATCATGGCCGTGCCCGCGCACGACGAACGCGACCACGCGTTCGCCAGCGCGTTCGGGCTGCCGGTCCGGCGCGTGATCGAGGGACCGGACGGGGAGCGCGGCGAGGACACCCTGCCGTTCACCGGCGACGGCCCGATGGTCAACTCCGGCGAGTTCGACGGCACCCCCAACCGCGACGCCTACGAGGCGATCGTCGACTGGCTGGACCGCGAGGGACGCGGCCACCGCTCGGTGAGCTTTCGCCTGCGCGACTGGCTGCTCTCCCGCCAGCGCTACTGGGGCTGCCCGATCCCGATCCTCTACTGCGAGCGCTGCGGCATCGTCGCGGTCCCGGAATCCGATCTCCCCGTGAGGCTGCCCGAGATCGATGACTACCAGCCGCGGGGACGGTCGCCGCTGGCCGCCGCCGAGGATTGGGTGCACACCAAGTGCCCCGACTGCGGGAGCGCCGCCCGCCGGGAGACCGACACGATGGACACGTTCGTGGACTCCAGCTGGTACTTCCTGCGCTACTGCGACGCGCGCAACGACGAGGCCGCCTGGGATCCCGCCGTGCTGGCCCAGTGGGCGCCGGTCGACCAGTACATCGGCGGCGTCGAGCACGCGATCCTGCACCTGCTCTACGCCCGGTTCTTCGTCAAGGCGCTGGCCGACATGGAGCTGCTCGATGTCCAGGAGCCGTTCGCGGCCCTGTTCACCCAGGGGATGATCCTCGGCCCCGACGGTCAGAAGATGTCCAAGTCACGCGGCAACGTGATCTCGCCCGCCCCGCTCGTCGACCGCTTCGGCGCCGACGCGTCGCGCTGCTACGTGCTGTTCATCGGCCCGCCCGACCAGGACGCGGCGTGGAACGAGAAGTCGCTGGAGGGCGTGCACCGCTTCCTGTCGCGCCTCTGGCGGCTGGGGGACGCGGCGGCCGGCGACGGCCCGGCGCCCGTCGAGCCGCCGCTCGACCCCGAGGGCGACGCGCTGACGCTGGTGCGCAAGGCCAACTGGGCGATCGACAAGGTCACCGGCGACCTGGCCGGGCGCTTCGCCTTCAACACGGCGATCGCCGCGATCATGGAGCTCGTCAACGACCTGTATCGCCATCCCGATGCCGAGACCCAGGCCCGCCGTTTCGCGATCGCCACCGCCGCCTCGCTGCTGTTCCCGTTCGCCCCCCACCTGGGCTCGGAGGTCTACGAACGGCTCACCGGCGAGCGGGTGTGGGAGCAGCCGTGGCCGGCCAGCGATCCCGAGATGCTCGTCACCGACACCTTCGAGCTCGTCTGCCAGGTCAACGGCAAGGTGCGCGACCGCGTTTCGGCGGTCACCGGCGCCTCGCGCGACGAGCTGGAGCAGCTGTGCCTGGACAGCCGCGGCGTGCGTGACCACATCAACGGCGGCGAGGTGGCCAAGGTCATCGTCGTCCCCGACAAACTGGTCAACGTCGTCGTCCGCTGAGCGACTCAGACCCGCGCCCGTAGACTCGCCCGGGTGCCGACGTTCAAGCCCGCCTACCTGATCCACGGCGACGATCACGGTCGGATCGCGGAGCGCCGCGCGACCCTGCGCAACCTCGCCGAATCGATCAGCGGCGCCGAGGGGCTGGAGCTGCTGGAGGGCGATACGGCCACGCCGGAGGCCGCGGCGGCGGCGCTGGACGCGATGACGCTCGCGCTGCACCGCCGGTTCATCATCGTCGACGGGGTGGAGCGCTGGAAGGACTCAGAGCTCGACGCGCTGGAGGCCGCGATCACACACATTGCGCCGGAGACGACGATCGCGTTCTTCGCCCGCGAGGAGAGCCGGACCAAGGCGCCGGACCGCCTGCACGCCGCGGTTCGGGCGGTCAAGGGCGACATCAGCGCGGAGAGCACGGTCAAGCCGTGGGAGTTGCCCAGGTGGGCGGTGGCGCGCGCCTCCGAGCTCGGCATCGAGCTGGCCCCCGACGCCGCCCGGGCGCTGATCGCGCATGTCGGCGAGCGCCAGCAGCGCCTGCTGCGCGAGCTGGAGAAGCTCGCGCTCGGCTCTGACCAGCAGTGGACGACGATCGACGTCGAGGCGGTCGCCGCGCTGACCGCCTCCTCGGCCCAGCGCCAGGCGTGGACCGTGGCCGACGCCCTCGTCGCCGGCGACGCGGCGGCGGCGGTGCGGGCGTTCCTGGAGCTGCGCCGGCAGGGCGAGCGGGTCTCGGGGCTCCTGTACTGGATCTCCCAGCGCGTGCGCCAGGCTCACGAGGTCGCGGTGGCGCTCGACGCGGGGCAGGCGCCGGCCCAGATCAAGCGGCGGTTGCGCATGCCCTCCCGGGCCGCCGACCGACTGATCGCCGGCGCCCGCGCCACCGGCTCAGAGCGCCTGCGCCGCACGACCTGCGAGATCGCCGACCTCGAGCTCGCCTCCCGTGGCGGTGGACGCGGCGGCGCCTCCGAGGACACGGCCGCGCTGGTCGCGATCCAGCGGATCGCCGCCTGACCCCGGGGACCCCGCGCGACGCGGATCGAGGTCAGTGCAGCACCGTCGAGTGCAGCACGGCGTACACGGCGACGATGAACGCGGCGATGACGAGCAGCGCCAGCAGCCGGCCCAGCCAGTTGGTCCGCGCCCGGCGCGAGGGCCGAGACGGCCGAGACGGCGGCGACGGCCGTGACGGCGGCGACGGATTCATCGGGCGGGCATGAAGCTCGTCCTCGAGCTCGGCGTGGGCGCGCCGCAGGCGCTCGTGCTCGCCTGCCAGCGCCTGGTACCGGCCGTGCGCGGCGCGCAGCTCGCTGCGCATGCCGTCCAGCTCAGAGCTGGCCTGCAGCGCCTCGCGCTCGGTGGTCCGGGCGAGCTCCAGCTCGGCGCGGAGGCGACCGAGCTCGGCGGTGAGACGGCGAACCTCGACTCGGTGACGCTCGAGCGTGGTCTCGGCGTCGGTGCGACGCGCCTGCTCACGAGCCAGCGCGGCCTCGACGGCGCCCAGGCGCGTGGTCAGGCGCTCGGTGTCCTGGGCGCGGGCGCCGGGCCGGCGCAGCGGCGGATCGTGCTTGGCCCGGGGGGCGCGCGAGCCGACGCGCGGCCGCGTGGCCACCTCGTCGCCGGCCACGCCGTCGCCGCGCAGGCGCACGTTGATGTCAGGAGCGACCGAGAGCTCCAGCGCCCCGGCGTCCTTCAGCGCGCCGTCGAGTGAGAACGCGGCATGCCAGGGCTCGCCGTCCTGGGCCGCCCACGGCTTGCCCTCCAGCTCGGCGAGCACTCGGCGCTCGGCCCCGTCGGGCGCGGTGAGGATCAGCGCCGGACGGACGAAGCGCCGTCCGCGGACACCGAACCAGCGACCATGGACCTCGACCCGCCCAGGCTCGGACGCGACGATGCGGTCGACCTCGAAGCCGATGCGGTCGGGATCGACGGTCGGAGCAGCGGAGATCTGACCGACACCTCAGCTTGAGCCCCGCGGGGCGGGATTACTCGGCGCGGAGCAGGCGAGCGGCGCGCGACTTCTTGCGAGCGCCGGTGTTGCGGTGCAGCGCGCCCTGCTTGACGGCCTTGTCGATCGTCGAGACGAGCACGCGATGCTCGGCGTCGGCGGTCTCGGTCTCCCCGCTCTGCACGGCCTGCTCGAGCCGGCGGAAGTACGTCTTGATCGACGACGTGTATCGGCGGTTCTCCAGACGCTCTCGCTCGGCGCGCAGGATTCGCTTCTTCTGTGAATGAATGTTGGCCATGGCTTGAGCCCACGGGTCACCGCGGGGAGGGCGCGTACTATAGCGCCGTCCGTGCCCCGACCCAGCGACAGTGGGAGCACCCCCGCGCCACCCCCGGTGGAGCCCGGGGAGCCGTCTCCGACGGAGTTGGTCACGGCCCCTACGGAGGTGGTGGTGCAGCCGCCCCAGGGACGCTCGACCCGGGTCGCGATCTCCACTGCGATCTTCGCCGGGGCGACCGCCGTCTCGCGCGTCGCCGGCCTGGGCCGGGAGATCATCCAGGCGAGCATCTTCGGCACCTCGAGCGAGTACTCGGCGTTCACCGTCGCATCGCAGATCCCGAACCTGTTCTCCAACCTGTTCAGCCAGGCGGCGCTGGGAGCGGCGTTCGTGCCGATCTTCACCGACCTGCTCGCGCAGGGCAGGCGCGAGGAGGCGCGCAAGCTCGCGGCGGACCTGATGGGCATGATCCTGCTCATCCTCGGGGTGCTCACCGTGATCTACATCGCGGTAGCCGGGGTGATCATGCCGCTGTTCGTCGACCACGGGATCTCGGCGGGCCTGACCGCGAACCTGTCGCGAATCCTGTTTCCGGTCGTGCTGCTGCTGTCGATCACCGGCCTGCTCACCGGGATCCTGCAGGCCTACGACGAGTTCACGATGCCCGCGATCGCGCCGGCGGCCTGGAACGTGATCATCATCGTCCTGCTCGTCGGCCTGCACACGCGGTTCAAGCACGGCGACCAGGTCTACGCCTATGCGATCGCGTGGCTGGTGGCCACCGTCGTGCAGCTGGCGCTCGTCGCCTCGGCGCTGCGCACGATCGACTTCCGCTTCGGGATCTCGATCAACTGGCGCGATCCGCGCGTGCGCCAGGTCCTGATCCTGTTTCTCCCGGTGACGATGTCGGTGGGGATCATCAACCTCGACGCGTTCCTGAACACCGAGCTCGGGGTCCTGGTCAACAACCATGCCCCGGCGGCGATCAACGACGCCTTCCGGCTCTACATGCTGCCCCAGGGGATCTTCTCGGTCGCGGTGACGACCGTGCTGTTCCCGTCGCTGTCGCGGATGGCCAACGCCCGGGACCCGCAGGGCCTGCGACGCACGATCGGGGGCGGGATCCGCCAGATCAACCTGCTGCTGATCCCGTCGGCGGCGCTGATGGCGGTGCTCGCGACCCCGATCGTCCGCCTCGTCTACCAGCACGGCAGCTTCGGCCCGCTGTCGACCGGTCGCGTGTCGACCGCGCTGTTCTGGTTTGCGATCAGCCTTCCCTTCGCCGGGGTCAACCTGCTGCTGACCCGGACCTTCTTCGCGCTGCAGCGGCCGTGGATCCCGACCCAGTTGGCGGTGATGAACATGGTCGTCGACGTGATCGTCTCCTTCGCGCTGTACCGGCCGCTGGGCCTGGCCGGGCTGATCATCGGGACGCTGGCGGCGAACATCGTGATGACGGGGCTGCAGCTGCGGCGGCTGCGGATCGGGTTCAACGGCCGCCTCGAGCTCGATCAGACGGCGATGATCACCGTGCGGATCCTGATCGCGACCGCAGTCGCGACGGCGATCGGATGGGTCGTGTGGAAGGGCCTCAGTGACGTCCTCGGGCATGCGCTGATCGCCGAATTGGTTCAGATCGGACTCGGACTCGGGATCGCGGGGGTGATCTACGCGCGCCTGGTGCTGCTGATGCGGATCGCGGAGGCCCGTCAGGTCCAGTCGCTGGTCGTCGGGCGGCTGCGGCGGCGGTAGTCTCTGTCGCGGTGGCCACCAAGGGTCTGATCTCGCGTCTGATGGACGACCCGCAGCAGGAGCGGGCGTTTCTCGCGGCCGCCGGGTTCACCGGAGGCTTTGCCGCCTGCCGCGGGGTCACCCATGCGATCCGCCGCGGGATCCCGCCGTTTCACAACTTCAGCTCCAAGGGCGGGACCCACATCCATCACTCGACGTTCGGGATCTTCGGACTGCTCGGGATCGGCTTCCTGTGGGCCCAGCAGATCTTCACCGGCCACGACGAGCCGCCCCGCTGGGGCTCGCGCGTGACCTCGGCGACCTACGGTCTCGCGGCCGCGCTCACCCTCGACGAGTTCGCGCTGTGGCTCGACCTTCACGACGACTACTGGGACGCGAAGGGCCGCAAGTCGATCGACGCGGTCGCGGTCTTCGGCGGCCTGATGTCGATGTCGGTGATCGCGTCGGAGATGTTCGACGACGTCGAGAACCAGCCGACCATCGCCAAGGTGCTGGCGCGGCTGGACATCCGGCGCGCGCTGCCCGAGGCCGCGACCTCGTCGTCGGGCACGACGACCGCCCCGTCCGCCGGCGATTCCGCTCCGCCGCCGAGCGAATCCGCCGCTCCGTCGGCGGGCGCCGCCGGTTCCTGAGCCCCGCCCGGCCACCGCCGCCCACCGCCTAACCTCAACGGCGGAGATGGCAGACCAGGCGCACATCCGCAACTTCTCGATCATCGCCCACATCGACCACGGGAAGTCGACGCTGGCCGATCGCATCCTTGAGCTGACCCATACCGTCGATCCCCGCGCGATGCGCGCCCAGCTGCTGGATTCGATGGACCTCGAGCGCGAGCGCGGGATCACGATCAAGGCCCAGGCGGTGCGGGTGTTCTACACCTCGGCACGTGACGGTGAGACCTATCAGCTGCAGCTGATCGACACCCCCGGCCACGTCGACTTCACCTACGAGGTGTCACGCTCGCTGGCGGCCTGCGAGGGGGCGCTGCTGGTGGTCGACGCCTCCCAGGGCGTCGAGGCCCAGACGGTGGCCAACACCTACCTGGCGGTCGAGTCGGGGCTGGAGCTGATCCCGTGCCTGAACAAGGTCGATCTGCCCGGCGCCGAGCCCGAGCGCGTCGCCGGGGAGGTCGCCGATCTGCTCGGTGAGCCCGCCGATCAGGTGCGTCAGATCTCCGCCAAGACCGGCGCCGGGGTGACCGAGGTGCTGGATGAGCTGATCGAGCGTGTGCCGCCGCCGTCGGGGGACCCCGACGCGCCGCCGCGGGCGCTCATCTTCGACTCCGAGTTCGATCAGTACCGCGGCGTGATCGCCTACATCCGCGTCGTCGACGGCACCTTCACCAAGGGCGAGGCGATCCGCGCGATGCAGGCCGGCACCGAGGCCGAGATCGACGACATCGGCTTCTTCACGCCGGCGATGACGCCGGTCAACGCCCTGGGTCCCGGGGAGGTCGGCTACCTGATCACCGGCATCAAGGACGTCTCGGTTCTGCGGGTCGGCGACACGCTGACCAGCAAGGCGACGCCGGCCGTCGAGCCGTTGCCCGGCTACCGCGAGGTCAAGCCGATGGTGTTCTGCGGCCTGTTTCCGATCAACTCCGACGACTATCCCGACCTGCGCGACGCGCTGGAGAAGCTGACGCTCAACGACGCCGCGCTGTCGTGGGTGCCGGAGACCTCCGAGGCGCTGGGCTTCGGCTTCCGGTGCGGATTCCTCGGGCTGCTGCACATGGACATCGTCCGCGAGCGGCTGGAGCGCGAGTACGACCTGGAGCTGTTGACCACGATGCCGAGCGTCGAGTACGAGGTCACGCTCACCGACGGCGCCGTCGAGCCGATCCACAGCCCGAACGACTTCCCGGACCCCGCCCGCGTCGCCGAGGTGCGTGAGCCCTACATCCGCGCGTCGATCCTGACCCCCAAGGAATACGTCGGGCAGATCATGGAGCTGTGCACCGACCGCCGCGGGCAGCCTGCCGGAATGCACTACCTGTCGGCGGAGCGGGTCAACCTCACCTACGACCTGCCGCTGGCCGAGATCGTGCTCGATTTCTTCGATCAGCTGAAGTCACGCACCCGCGGCTACGCGTCGCTGGACTACGAGCTGATCGGCCTGCGCGAGTCAGACCTCGTCAAGCTCGACATCCTGCTCGCGGGCGACCCGATCGACGCGCTGTCGATGCTCGTGCACCGCTCCAAGGCCCAGGGAGCCGGGCGTCTGCTCACCGAGAAGCTGCGCGCGAAGATCCCCCGCCAGCAGTACGACGTGCCGATCCAGGCCGCGATCGGCAGCCGCATCGTCGCCCGGGAGACGATCAAGGCCTACCGCAAGGACGTGATCGCCAAGTGCTATGGCGGCGACATCAGCCGCAAGCGCAAGCTGTTGGAGGCCCAGAAGAAGGGCAAGC
>CAZZYU010000025.1:0-32830 GCA_964658375.1 uncultured Acetobacteraceae bacterium
CGAAGGGATGCCGCGATGACCGATCGTATCCATGATTTCCTGCGCCGTCGCGCGGATGACGGGCCCTGCATGGTCCTCGACCTCGACATCGTGCGCGACAATTATGCCGCCTTCGCGAAGGCGCTGCCGGACACCCGCGTCTTCTACGCCGTGAAGGCGAACCCGGAGCCGCGCGTGCTCGGCCTGCTGGCGTCTCTCGGCTCCTGCTTCGACTGCGCTTCCGTGGCCGAGGTCGAGCTCGTCCTGGCGGCGGGCGCGACGGCGGCGAGGCGCGTCCGCGCGGTCGCACCCGGGCGTTCGTGCCGGCGTTCGTGCGCTCGGTGGCCGGCCGATGACCGCGCCGGCGCTGGAGGTCGAGTACTGCTGCCGGCGCTGTGAGCAGATCACGCGCGCCGAGGCCGCCAACTTCTACTACGGGATCCGCCTGCTGCCGCGCGACAAGCGGTGGGCGATGAGCGCCGTCTACGCGTTCGCGCGGCGCGTCGACGACATCGGCGACGACGGCTCGCTGACCAGTGAGCAGCAGCTCGAGGCGCTGGCCGCCGAGCGAGCGATGCTCGCGTCGCTGCAGAGTCCCGCGCGCACCCGCCCGGCGCCGGTCGGCGACCCGGTCCGGGTCGCGCTGGACTGGGCGTGCGGCGTCTATCACCTGCCGGTGGAGGCGCTTGAGTTCCTGGTGGAGGGGGTCGAGCTCGACGCGCGCGGCGTGCGCTATGAGACCTTCGATGAGCTGGTCGGCTACTGCCGGCGCGTGGCCGGCGCGGTGGGGCGCCTGTGCGTGGCGATCTTTGCCGACGGCGATGTCACCCCCGAGGTCGATGGCCTCGCCGACGACCTGGGGATCGCCATGCAGCTGACCAACATCCTGCGCGACGTGCGTGAGGACCGGGAGATGGGCCGGGTCTACCTGCCCGCCGAGGACCTCGCGCGCTTCGGCTGCCCGGACCTCGGCAGCGCCGACGGCGCCGCGTGCGCCGAGTTGATCCGCTTCGAGGCCGACCGCGCCGCGCGGTGGTTTGACCGCGGTCTGCAGCTCACCGCTCACCTGGACGCCCGCTCGGCCTCGTGCGTGCTGGCGATGACCGGGATCTATCGCACGATCCTGCAGCGGATCATCGCCGACCCCGGGCGGGTGCTCGATGCCCGCGTGTCGCTGGCGACCTGGGAGAAGGCGTGGGTGGCGGCGCGCAGCCTCGCCTCCAGCCGCGCGCCCCGCACCGGACACCGGGCCGTGGGAGCCGCGCGATGAGCCCGGTGGACCGGACCGTCACCGTGATCGGCGGTGGGCTTGCCGGAATCACCGCGGCGCTGGACTGCGCGGCCGGCGGGGCGGTCGTCACGCTGCTGGAATCCCGCGGCCGGCTGGGCGGCGCCGCCTATTCGTTTGACCGCGACGGGCTGCGCGCCGACAACGGCCAGCACGTGTTCCTGCGCTGCTGCACCGCCTACGCCGAGCTGGTGCACCGTCTCGACGCCGACGACCTGGTGACGGTCCAGTCGCGCCTGAGCATCGACGTGCTCGCCCCCGGGGTGGGCGGCGGGGGGGTCCGGCGCGGACGGTTGGCGCGTTCGGGACTGCCGGCGCCGCTGCACCTCGCCGGCGCGCTGCTGCGCTACCCGTTTCTGTCGATGCGCCAGCGCCTGGCCGCCGCGATCACGATGCAGGCGCTCAATCGCGTCGACATCGACGATCCCGCCACCGACGAGCGCTCGTTCGGGGACTGGCTGGGCGCCCACGGCGCCGACGCACGCTCGGTGGCGGTGCTGTGGGAGCTGATCACGCGCCCGACGCTCAACCTCAGCTGCGCCGATGCGTCGCTGGCGCAGGCCGCCCAGGTCTTCCAGCTCGGGCTGCTGCGCGATCCGGCCGCCGGCGACATCGGCCACGCGCGGGTGCCGCTGTCTGAGATCCACGACGTCGCCGCGCGGCGGGCGCTTGGACGGGCCGGGGTCACGGTCCGCCTGCGCGCCGGGGTCGCGGCGATCGAGCCCGGCTTCGCCGTGCGGCTCACCGGCCCCGACGGCGAGACGCTGCGCAGCGACGCCGTGATCCTCGCCGTCGGTCCCGAGCGGGCCGCTCAGCTGGTTCCGCCCGGCGCCGGCGTCGACCCCGGTGCGCTGCGCTCGCTCGGGCGCTCGCCGATCGTCAACCTCCACGTCGTCTATGACCGCCCGGTGCTCGATGCGCCGTTCGCCGCGGGCGTCGACACGCCCGTGCAGTGGGTGTTCGATCGCACCGAGAGCGCGGGGGTGAGCACCGGCCAGTACCTGGTGGTCACCCTGTCGGCCGCCGACCAGGAGCTCGGGATGAGCGCCGACGCACTGCGCGAGCGCTACCTGGCCGCGCTGGCGCAACTGCTACCCGCCGCGCGCACCGCGGTCGTGGTGCGCTCGTTCGTCACCCGTGATCACGCCGCGACCTTCCGCGCCGCTCCCGGCGCCCGGGCCCGCCGGCCCGCCGCCGTCACCGCGCTGCCGGGGCTGGCGCTGGCCGGCGCCCACACCGACACCGGCTGGCCGGCGACGATGGAGGGCGCGGTGCGCAGCGGACATGCCGCCGCCGCTGCGGTCATGGCCCCCTCCGCCCCCGCCACCGCGGCCGCGCCGCAGACGATGACGCCGCTGGCGGGGAGCCGCGCGTGAGCGTCAGCGCCCCGGTGGATCGCGCCGCCGCGGGCCCGGACGCGGCGCACGCGTCACAGCCCCTGGTCGTGCTCACGCCGATGTCGGTGGAGGCCCGCGCGGTGCGGTCGGGCGCCCCGTGGGCTCAGGTGCAGAAGACCGGGATGGGCCCCAGGCGGGCCGCCCGCTCGGCGGCCGCCGCGGGCGACGCCGGGGGTCGCGCGGTGTTGATCGCCGGATTCTGCGGCGCGCTTGACCCCGAGCTGCAGCCCGGCGACGTCGTGCTCGCCTCCGAGCTGCGAGGGCCGTCGGGGCCGTCGCTGCCCTGCGCGGACCCGACGATCCTCGCCGGCGTGCTGCGCCGGGGCGGGATGCGCGTCCACGTGGGTCCGATCGCCTCCAGCGACAAGGTCGTGCGCGGCGCGCGCCGGCGCGAGCTCGGACGCACGGGCGCCCTGGGAGTCGATATGGAGTCCGCCTGGCTGGCGCCGGTCATCCGCGACCGGCCGCTGATCACGCTGCGGGTGGTGCTCGACACCGGCGAGCGTGAGCTGCACCGTCCGCTGCACACGATCACCGGCGCCGTGATCGCCTACCGCGCGCTGCGCCGGGCGTGCGCACTGGCGCGGGAGTGGAGCGAGGCGCTGGACCCCCGAGACGTCGTGCTCGCCTCCCCGCGGGCCTCGTGCGCGGGCGTGGACCGGGCGATCGAGATCGTCCAGCAGGCGCTGGCCGACCGCGGCGCCCCGGTGTATGTGCGCAAGCAGATCGTCCACAACGCCCACGTGGTGGCGGCGCTGGAGACCCAGGGCGCGGTGTTCGTCGACGACGTCGACGAGGTGCCCCGCGGCGCCACCGTGATCTTCTCCGCCCACGGCGTCTCCCCCGAGGTCCGCCACCGCGCGGCAGGGCGTGAGCTGGACGTGATCGATGCCACCTGCCCGCTGGTGTCCAAGGTCCACGCCGAGGCCCGCCGGTTCGCCGATGCGCAGTTCGACATCGTGCTCGTCGGCCACGAGGGTCACGAGGAGGTCGACGGCACCTACGGCGAGGCGCCCGAGCGCACCCACGTGATCGAGTCCCCCGCCGACGTCGCCGAGCTGGAGGTGGCCGATCCCCAGCGGGTCGGGTACCTGACCCAGACCACGCTCGCCGTCGACGAGACCGCCGAGATCGTCGACGCGCTGCGGGCGCGGTTCCCGGCGGCGGTCGGTCCCCCCTCCTCCGACATCTGCTACGCGACCCAGAACCGCCAGGACGCCGTGCGCGCGCTGGCTGCGCAGTGCGATCTGATCCTCGTCGTCGGCTCGGCCAACTCGTCCAACTCCCGGAGGCTGGTCGAGGTCGCCGAGCGTGCGGGCTGCCCGGGACTGCTCGTGGAGAGCGCGTCACAGATCCCGCCGGGGGCGCTGATCGGGACCCGCCGGATCGGGCTCACCGCCGGTGCCTCCGCGCCCGAGGCGCTCGTTCAGGATGTCGTCCGCGCGTTGCACGGGCTGGGCGCTGTTAGGGTGAGCGAGCACCTGATCGCCACCGAGAAGATGCACTTCAAGCTGCCGCCTGAGGTCAGGCAACAAAGGAGTTCGTGATATGCCCGTACCGATGAGGCAGGCCGCGCGCATGGGCGCGTATCTGATGGAGCAGAAACTGCGGGGCCGCGACAAGTATCCGCTGATCGTGGAGCTCGAGCCGCTGTTCCAGTGCAACCTGGCCTGCGAGGGCTGCGGGAAGATCCAGCACCCGGTGCACGAGCTGCGCCGGCGGATGCCCGTCGACCAGGCGATCGGCGCGATCGAGGAATGCGGCGCCCCGATGGTCTCGATCGCCGGCGGCGAGCCGCTGATCCACCCCGAGATCGACGAGATCGTGCGCCAGCTGGTGGCCCGCAAGAAGTTCGTCTACCTGTGCACCAACGCGCTGCTGCTGGAGAAGAAGCTGCACCTGTTCGAGCCCTCGCCGTACTTCGCGTGGGCGGTCCACATGGACGGCCTGCGTGAACGCCACGACGCCTCGGTCGACCGCGAGGGCGTCTTTGACACGGCCGTGTCGGCGATCCGCGCCGCCAAGGCGGCGGGCTTCCGGGTGACGACCAACACCACGTTCTTCACCCACGACACGCCCGAGACGGTCCGCTCGGTGCTGGACTTCCTCAACGACGACCTCGAGGTCGATCAGATGATGATCTCGCCGGCCTACGCGTATGAGAAGGCCCCGGACCAGGAGCACTTCCTCGGCGTGCGCCAGACCCGGGAGCTGTTTCACGCGGCGTTCAGCGAGGGCCGGCGCAAGCGCTGGCGGCTGAACCACTCGCCGGTGTTCCTGGACTTCCTGGAGGGCAAGACCGATCTGCAGTGCACCGCGTGGGGCATCCCCAGCTACTCGCTGTTCGGCTGGCAGAAGCCGTGCTACCTGATGTCTGACGGCTATGTCTCGACCTACAAGGAGCTGATCGAGACCACCGACTGGGACGCCTATGGCCGCGGCCGCGACCCCCGGTGTGACAACTGCATGGCCCACTGCGGCTATGAGCCGACCGCGGTGCTGAAGTCCACCGCGTCGCTGAAGGAATCGCTGCGGGCGCTCGTGCAGACCTGATCGTCGCCGAGCGGTGCCTGACCGTCCGCTGACGGTCACGAGAACTCACTCTCCTCTTCGCTGTGCCGAGTACTGTCGGCACAGTGCGGATTCTGCGCGAGCGCACGATTCTCGTCTCGGCCCTGGCGACGGCGATCGCCGCGGTCGCCGTGCTGGCGATCGCCCACATCACCGGCGCTGACGCCATCGGCCGGGCCTTTGAGCACATGGATCCGCAGTGGATCGGGCTCGTCGCCGGTGCCGAGCTGATGAGCTATCCCGCCTACATGCTCGCCTACCGCTCAATCGCGCGGGTGCACGGCCACGCGCCGATCGAACTGCCGATGGTGGCGCGGATCGTCGTCGCCGGCTTTGGCCCGTTCGCGCTGTCAGGCGGGTTCGGGGTCGACAAGCAGGCGCTGCACGCGATCGACGAGGACGAGCATTCGGCGCGGGTGCGGGTGGCGGCGCTGGGCGCGATGGAGTGGGTGATGCTCGCCCCCTTGGCCTGCGTGGTCTCGATCATCCTGCTGATCCAGGGCGCCGACATCCTGCCCTCGCTGCTGTGGCCGTGGGCGCTGGCGGTGCCCGCCGGCTTCGCCGCCGCGCTGTGGGTGACCGCCGAGCACCGCACGGCGTGGCTGGCGCGGGTCTGGGGAGGGCGACTGGCGCCGCTGGCCGACTCGCTGGAGGGGGTCGGGGCGATGCGGGTGCTGGTCGCCCGTCCGCGGGAGTTCCCCGGCGCCTGGGTGGGCATCGGCCTGTACTGGGCGGCCGACATCTTCGCCTTCTACGGCGCGCTGCGGGTCTTCGGACTTGATCCGGGCGGCCTGAAGATCGTGATCGCCTACGCCACCGGCTATGCGGCGACCCGTCGCTCGCTGCCGCTGGGCGGTGCCGGGGTCACCGAGTTCCTGATGACCTATTCGCTGTACTGGCTGCGGATGCCGCTCGCGCCCGCGCTGGCCGCGGTGCTCGCCTACCGGGTGTTCAACTTCCTGCTCGTCGCCGCGCCCGCGGTGATCGCCCACCGCCAGCTCGAGCCGGTGTTCAGCGGCGCGACCGGGCGGCTGCGCCGGGCGCCGCAGCGCTCCGGGGAGCTCTGACCGGCGTCGGCAACAAGCCGGCCCGCTGAGGCGAGCGTGTCGATCCGCAGCGTGCCGGCGCTCACGGCGCCGGTTCGGTGAGCGCCCGGTACAGCGCGTTGGCGCTCGTGCCGGTCAGCCGGGCGACGACCGTGGCGGCGGCCCGGGGCTTGGCCCCGGCCTCGACGAGCGTCCGCAGCGCGTCCAACGGCCCGGCGAGGTCGACCTCAACGGTCGTCGCCGGCCCGAGGACGAGCACGATCTCGCCGCGCGGCGGCGCCTGGGCGTAGCGCGCGGCCAGCTCCGCGGCGGTCCCGCGCACGACCTCCTCGTGGAGCTTGGTCAGCTCGCGGCAGACCGCCACCTCGCGCTCGGGGTCGCGCTGGGCGAGCACGGCCAGCGTCGCCCCCAGTCGCCGCGGGGACTCAAACGCGACGAGCGTCTCCGCCGCGCTGAGCACGTCGGCCAACTCCCCGCGCTTGCGCGGCAGGAAGCCGACGAAGCGCCAGTGCTGGGCCGGCAGCGCGCTGGCCACCAGCGCGCTGAGCACCGCCGAGGGCCCGGGCAGGACCTCGACGCCCAGGCCGGCCGCCACACACGCCCGCACGAGGATCAGCCCGGGGTCGGAGACGAGCGGCATTCCGGCGTCGGAGACGAGCGCCACGGTCGCCCCGGCCTGCATGCGCGCGACGAGCTCGTCGACACGCGCCTGCTCGTTGTGCTCGTGATAGCTGACCAGCCGGCCGTCGACCCCGTAGCGCTCCAGCAGCGTGCCGGTGCGCCGGGTGTCCTCACAGGCGATCACGTCGGCCTCGCGCAGCGCGGACAGCACCCGCAGCGTGACGTCCTGCAGGTTGCCGATCGGCGTCGGGCACACGATCAGCCGCCCCGCGGCGGCAGCGCTCACGCCACGGCTCCGCGCGCGATCTGGTCATAGGCCAGGGCCGCCGCGCCGACCATCCCGGCCTCGACGCCGAAGCGCGCCGCGGCGATCGTGACCGGCTCGCGCAGGAACGCCGGCACTCGCTCGGCGACGACCTTGCGGGCGGGGGCGAGCAGCAGCTCGCCGGCGGCGATCACCCCGCCGCCGATGACGATCACCTGCGGGTTGAAGATATTCAGCAGGTTGGCGATCACGATCCCCAGCCGCGAGCCGATCAGCTCGATCGCCTCCCGCGCTGCCGCGTCGCCGTCGTGGGCCAGCTCGGTGACCAGGGGACCGTCGAGCACCGGCGAGCGGCCCGAGCGCTCCAGCAGCGCCGCCAGGCCCGAGCCCGGGCGGATCGCGGCCAGCCGGCGCGCCTCGGCCACGAGCGCGGTGCCCGAGCAGTAGACCTCGGCGCAGCCGTGATTGGGACAGTTGCCGTGACACGCGGGGCCGTCGAACTCGATCACCATGTGCCCGAGCTCACCCGCGGCCCCGAACGCGCCGCGGTACAGCTCATCGCGGAGAATCAGGCCGCCGGCGATTCCGGTGCCCAGCGTGAGCACGATCGCCTCGCTGGCGCCCTGGGCGGCGCCCGCGCGGTGCTCGGCCAGCGCCGCCGCGTTGCCGTCGTTGTCGACGAACACCGGCAGCCCCAGGCGCTCGGTCATCACGTCGGCGAACGCCAGATCGTGCAGCGGAGTGTTGATCCCGACGACCGCGGTGCCGGTGCGGCGGTCGATCAGCACCGGGATCCCGAAGCCGACCGCCTCGATCTCGCCGCCCGCCGCGTCCCGGCTCTCGGTCACCGCGTCGACGGCCACGTCGAGCAGCTCGCGCTGGTCCAGTCCGCTCACCGTCCGCTGGGTCCGGTGGTGGACCCCGAGCTCCGGATCGACCACCCCGGCCAGTAGCTTGGTTCCACCGAGGTCGACGCCGATGACGCGTCGCGCGGCCATGTCGTCACTATATGCCGAGCTCGATGTCCAACGAACCCGGGAAGCGGCCTCAGAACCCGTCCCCTGCGCCCGGCGATCCGGACCCGCCCTACCGGGTCTATCGCTCAGGTCAACCGGATCGATCTGACCCCGAGCAGCGTCCCTACACGCTCTACCGGTCAAGCCCCAAGGGCCTGCGCGAGCGCCTGCGCGACCCCGAGGACGCGATCGAGGACGATGAGCGGCGCGGCCTGGGCCGACGCTCGTGGCGCCGGCGCCGCCGACGTTCGGACGAGGACCGCCTGCTGGAGCCGGGCGGGCGGCGGCGTCCGATCACCCCGTGGCGGGTGGTCAGGTGGGTGGTGATGCTGTTCGTCGGCTGGCTGCTCCTGTCGCTGGTGCTGTTCATCATCTCGGCCCAGATCAACAGCGGCTCGGGGCTGCCCCGGGCGGCCCGCCGGGAGCTCGCCTCCGGGCCGAACATGATCACCGGAACCGACACGATCCTCGTGCTCGGGCTCGATCAGCGGCCGGCGGGGTCCAAGGAGCCCGGCGCGTTTGCGGGCGGCATCCGCTCGGACTCGATCATGCTGTGGCGGATCGGCGGCGGCACCTCGCGCCGTCTCTCGATCCCGCGCGACACCGTCGCCGACATCCCCGGCTACGGCGAGTCGAAGATCAACGCCGCCTACGCCTACGGCGGGGCGGCGCTGGCGATCAAGACGATCGAGCAGTTCACCCAGATCCGCACGATCAACCACGTGATCATCGTCAACCTGGCCAACTTCCCGAAGTTCATCAACGCGGTCGGCGGCGTCGACGTGACGACCGGCCGGATCTGCTCCAACATCAGCGGCGGCGCCCGCAACGGCGGCTTCACCCTCGACCTCAAGCCCGGCTCCCACCACCTCAACGGGACCCAGGCCCTGACCCTGGCCCGCACCCGGGAGAACGCCTGCGACGCGGCGTCCAACGACCTCACCCGCGACGCCTACCAGCAGAAGATCCTCAACGCGATCAAGGGCAAGCTCACCTCGCCGGGGATCATCCCGCGGCTGCCGTGGACGGCGTGGGACGCGCCGCAGGCGGTGCGCACCGACATGGGCGGCCCGACGATGCTCAGCCTGTTCGCGGCCGCCGAGGTCGGCGGCTCGGCGCCCACCGACGTGCTCAAGCCCGCCTCGTCGACCGTGCTGCCCAACGGGGGCGACGCGCTCGTGGCGACCCCGGCCCAGATTCACGCCGCCGTGAGCCGGTTGATGACCGGCCGCTGACGCCGGGATCAGTCGGCGGTCTTGGCCTTGCTCTTGGAGGACTCAGACGTCTTGCCGGAGCCGGAATCCGAGGAAGAGCTTGAACCTGAGCTCGAGCCTGAGTCAGATGAGCTCTTGGAGCCCGAGTCCGACGTGGTCGTCGAGTCGCTTGAGCCGTTGGAGCTCTCGCTCTTCGCGCTCTCCTTCTGCTCCTTCATCTCCCGCGAGCGCTTCTTCGTGCCGTAGTCGGTGTTGTAGAAGCCCGAGCCCTTGAAGTGGACCGCCGGCGCATGCATGACGCGCTGGGCGGCGGCCCCACAGATCTCGCACTTGGTCAGCGGGTCGTCGCTGAAGCGCTGCATCACGTCGAAGGTATGGCCCTTCTTGCACCGGTATTCATAGATCGGCATCGGCGCCCAGTATAGCTTTCAGGACCTGGCACTCCCCGTCCGAGAGTGCCAGCGGCGGGTGCGCGACGACCGCGGTTACCATCGTCGCTCGATGGCCCCGGACCCCGTCACCATGGACAAGATCGTGTCGCTGTGCAAGCGGCGCGGCTTCGTGTTCCAGAGCTCGGAGATCTACGGCGGGATCAGCTCCAGCTACGACTACGGCCACTACGGGGTCCTGCTCAAGAACAACGTGAAGAACCAGTGGTGGCGTTCGATGCTCCAGGAACGTGACGACGTCGTCGCGCTGGACTCCGCGATCATCCAGCACCCCCGCACCTGGGAGGCCTCCGGGCACCTGTCGGGATTCACCGACCCGCTCGTGGACTGCCGCACCTGCAAGCTGCGCTTCCGCGCCGACCACCTCGAGGTCTCGGCGTGCGGGCGGCGGCCGTCCAAGCATCCCGGCGAGGACGATCAGTGCGACCTCACCGAGGCCCGGGACTTCAACCTGATGTTCGAGACGACGGTCGGCGCGGTCAAGGAGGAGGGCTCGACCGTCTACCTGCGCCCCGAGACCGCCCAGGGGATCTTCCTGAACTTCAAGAACTACCTGCAGTTCTCGCGCAAGAAGCCGCCGTTCGGGATCGCCCAGATCGGCAAGAGCTTTCGCAACGAGATCACCCCGGGCAACTTCATCTTCCGCACGCGCGAGTTCGAGCAGATGGAGATGGAGTTCTTCGTGCCTCCCGCCGAGGCGCCGCAGTGGTTCGAGCACTGGCTCACGCAGCGCCGCGACTGGTACCTGCGGCTGGGGATCCGCGCCGACCACCTGCGCCTGCGCGCCCACGACGCCGACGAGCTGTCGCACTACTCCAGCGGCACCAGCGACGTCGAGTACCTGTTCCCGATCGGCTGGTCAGAGCTGGAGGGGATCGCCAACCGCGGCGACTTCGACCTGACCCAGCATGCCGAGCACTCGGGGCAGAAGCTCGAGTACGTCGACAGCGCCAGCGGCGACCGCTACGTCCCGCACGTGATCGAGCCCGCGGCGGGCGCGGACCGCGCGATGCTCGCCTTCCTCGCCGACGCCTACGACGAGGACGAGATCGAGGGCGAGGCGCGGACGGTGCTGCGCCTGCATCCGCAGCTGGCGCCGGTCAAGGTCGCGGTGCTGCCGCTCGTGCGCAAGGACGGGCAGCCCGAGCTGGCCACCGAGATCTACCGGGGGCTGCGCGAGCGCATGCAGGCCGAGTACGACGCCGGCGGCGCGATCGGCCGTCGGTACCGCCGCCAGGACGAGATCGGGACCCCGTGGGCGGTGACCGTCGATCATCAGACGCTCCAGGACCGCACGGTCACGGTGCGCGACCGCGACTCGCTCACCCAGGAGCGGATCGCGATCAGCGAGCTGGCCGATGAGCTCGAGCGGCGGCTGCGGCTGCCGTGGAGCTCGCCGAAGGCCTGAGGTCACAGCGGCCTGAACTCACGAGCGCGTGAGGTCACTGCACCAGCGGCGGGGACGACGTTCCCCGCGAGACCTGCAGCAGCGGCGAGACGACCGCCGGGGCCGTCGGATGCAGCGCCCGCAGCGCCATCGTGCGCCGGGGGACGAGCGTGGTCGCCCAGCGGCCGTCGGCGCCGGTCGTCACCGTCGTCAGCGGCGTCGCCTGTCCGACGGCCTGGATCTCGACCGTGGCGGCGCCAAGCGGCCGTCCGGCGTGGGTCAGCCGACCCCGAAGCGCGAGCACCGGGCCGGTGACCAGCTCATCGAGCTCGGCGGCGAGCGTGAGCTGGGCCAGCGGTCCGGCCAGCCGTGCGATCCGCGGCCGCATCGCCGGCAGCCGGCCGTAGAGCGCGCCGCCGGGACAGTCGGTCGAGTCAACATCACGGTGGCCGGCGATCCGCGGGAAGTGGACGTGCTCGCCGGTCCGGAACTGAGTCCAGGACACCGCCTCCGCCTGCACCACGGCGGCGATCTCGCCGATCGCCGGCAGCCCGTTGAGCGCCATCTTCCAGGCCAGCAGCCGTTCCACGGCGCCGATCGCCGCCGGCGAGGGCACGACGTCGGTGAAGGTGCCGAGCATCGCGACTCCGAACGAGATCGTGTTCCAGTCGCCGGCCTGGGCGCCGACCACCGGCAGGTCGATACCTCCCGCGCGCCCCTCCCAGATGCGCCCGAAGCGGTCGACGAGGTAGTTGTAACCGATGTCCCACCACCCGCGGCCGAAGACGTGGAACGTATAGATCGCGCGCAGCAGCGCCGGCACCTCGGCAGCTGAGTAGCCGTTGGGGTTCTCGGTGTGGTGCACGACGCCCATCTCGATCGCGCCGTAGAGCGGGCCGTGGCGCGGCGGGTGAGCGGCGCCCGCCCACACGCCGCGGGCGATGATCGGCGGTTGGCCGGGACCGGCGGGCAGCGTCGGGGTGGCCAGCGCCGGCGCTCCGGCCGTCTCGGCCGTCTCGGCCCCCCCGACGCGGTTGCGATAAATGGGGTCTGTGGGACCCCTTTTATCGCTTCGGGGCCCGCCCGCCCCGACGGCCCCGGCCGATTCGGCCGCCACGAACTGCAACCGCACCCCGTGCGCGATGCCCGCGCTGCGCAGCTGGACCTCGGTGCCGGGACCGGTCCAGATGCCCTCGCCGACATGGTCGCCGGGGACCACCCCGTCGCCGTCATGGCCATCCGAGGACGCCAGACCCCACGGCCCCCAGCGGCCATCGGCCCGCCGCGCGCGCAGCTCGATGCGAGCGTGGGCGGGCGTCGACCACCGCACCGCGACCAGCGTGAACCGCCGGCGCGGGCTGATCACCGGGGCGGTGCCCGCGCCCACCGTCCCGACCGCGTGATCGAAGACGGCGTCGCCAGCGCCGCCGGCGCCCGGAGCGAGCCGCGCCCCGGAGCCCCCGGCGGCGCCCCGCGCGACAGCCGGCCCGAGCAACGCCCCGGCGCCGGCGACCGCGGCGCCGGAGAGGACGTCGCGCCGGGTGAACCTGCGCCCATCGATCATCGCTCGCCATTGTCGGGGACCGCGCGGCGGCCACGCGTCACACGCGGGACGGCGCAACGGCGCGACGGCCAATCGTCACACGCGTCGCCCTGCCCGCCCTACCGCAGCCGCGCCGTCGCGCGGACGACGAAGCCGCCGGAGATCGCCGATGCACTGACCCCGGTGACGGCGATCTGCGGCTGCGCGAAGATCGTGATGGTGGCCAGTCCGCCCAGCGGCAGATCAGGGGCGATGACCAGCGCGCCGGCGCGGGCGGCGACGGTCGCATCGACCGAGGCGGAGATCCCCAGCAGGGTCGCGGTCCCGCGCAGGGTGAGCGCGCCGCCGGCGGAGGCGATCGGGGTGACCGACTCAAGCAGCGGGATCGCCCGCTGCAGATCGGAATCGGCGACCGTGCCGGTGCCGCTCAACGAGTGACCGTGCGCGGTCAGCGTCGCGTCGTGGAGGGTGAGCAGACCGATTCGCACCGTGGCGGCCGTCGCGGTCAGCGTGCCGACATCGCCGGCCTGGCCCAGCAGGTGACCGAGCCGCCCGGCGTCGGCCTGGTCGGCGCCCAGGGCGACCGTCACTCGGTCGGCGTGATGCCAGAGCAGCTCGATCGCCGGGAACGCGTGCACCGAGACCGACCGCACCTCGCCCGAGCCCCGCAGCTGGTCGCGGATGTGCCGAGCGGCGATCCCCGGCAGCACGAGTTGGGCCACCGCCAGCACCACGATCGCCAGTCCGACCACCCCGACGCTGATCGCTGCGAGGCGGCGCATTGCGGCTGACGTTAAATGACGAGGGCGCCCGGTGGGGCGCCCTCACGACCGGCGGGTACGGTGACCGAGGTCGCCGTCAGGCGGCGGTCACCGGGCTGGCCGGCGGAGTCGACGCCGGCGGGGCCGGCGGCGTGTACTCGAACTCCTCCTCGGCGCCGAACAGGGTGTCCAGGACCTTGGAGCGCAGCGACTCGGAGGCGACGAGTGCGCCCGTCGCGGCGACGAGCAGGAACAGCACCCTGCGACCGCGGTGCTTCTTCTTGCCCGACTTCTTCTTGGGCGCGTCGTTGAGCGCGGTCGCGACGTCCTTGACCGCCTCGGCGGCAGTCGAGACTTCCTTCTGGAGCTTCTTGTCGTCGAGCACCGCCTTGTGCGGAGCCTTGCTCGACAGCAGCCGGTTGTAGGCGCTCTTGCTCGAGTCGATCACGGTGGTGATGTTGTCGCGCAGCTCCGAGTCCTCGATCAGGCGCTGGATGTAGGGATTCGCCTTGGTGATGTTCTGCAGGTCAGAGGCGCTGAACGGCACCGCCTTGGCGACCTTCTTGCTTCGTGATGCCATTGGTCTCCCTCGTGCGTGGGCGTGAATGACGTGATGGATGAGTGAGTCAGGATACGCGATACCCGCCTGCGCGCCCGGGGACTCAGGGCGGTGTCGCGCGGGGTCACAGCGTGTAGATCGCTCCCTCGCGGGCGAGCTCGACGGAGCCCTCGTAGCCCGCGGCGCCCTCCGAGGCGACGCGCTCGGGGTCAAGCTCGTCTGAGAAGTGGGTGAGCACCAGCCGCCGCGCGCCCGCCGCGCGACCGTGCTCACCCGCCTCACGCGCCGTCAGGTGACCGCGCGCGCCGGTGCCCCCAGCGGCGAGCAGCGTGGCCTCGAGCATCAGCAGATCGGTTCCGGCGGCAAACCGCACCAGCGCCTGGTTGGGGCGGCAGTCCGCACCGAAGGTGAAGCGCGCGCCCGTCCCGGTGGCGAGGTCGACGGCGTGGGTCGGCACGAAGTGCGGGACCTCACACAGCCCGACGGCGAACGGCCCGACCGTCAGCGCCCGTGCCGGGTCGTACTCGGCGATCTCAAACGCCTCGTCGATCAGCCGCTCGTCACCCAGGCCGGCCCCGACGGTCCGAAACCGCTCCCCGGCACCCGGAGGGCAGTACAGCGTCGGCCGCGACTCGCCCGAGCGCGGACCGACCTTCAGGGCATAGCTGAACGGGACGACGTCGAAGAAGTGGTCGGCGTGCAGGTGGGTGACGAGCACGGCGTCGATGTCGACGTAATCGACGACCTCCCGCAGTTTGGAGAACACCCCGTTGCCGCAGTCGAGCAGCAGCGTGAAGCCGTCCTCCTGGACCAGGTACCCACTGCATGCCCCTGCGGCGTCCTGCCATGCCGGCGACTTGCCGAGCACCGTGACCTGCATCCCGCTCCAATCGTCTGACGGCCGAGCCGGACTCTACTGTCGCACCGCGGGAGGCCGGGCCTGAGGCGGTCGGGTGGCCGCGGGCGGTGCTCAGGCGTGCAGGACCACCTGCTCGTTGGCCGACGGGAACGCCCACGCGACCTGCTGGCGGCGCTCCTGGCGAAAGACGAAGCGCAGCTGGCTGGGGGGCCGCAGACCGTCGGGGCCGGCGGGGCGAAACGTCGCGCACGGCCCTGACTCGCTGACCGCGCACAGCAGGTTCTGCTGAAAGAAGCAATCTGCACAGCTCGCCTGCGCTGCGCCGACCCGGCCTTTGCGACCCTGTGCCACCTGGCTTACACCCCGCTCATTTGACGCTGAACTGACTCACAGGGGGAGCATCAAAGCGGGTTGCCGACTCCGACATCGGCGGGTTTCCCGGAAAACGCAGGAACTTCCCGAACGTGCAAAACCACCGAAAATGCGGGGTGTTCGTGAGCCGGGCGGTTTGCCCGCGCAATTTCCGTAGCTTTGATGAGGATGGTGACCCCTCCGCCTGCGTCTGACCTGTACTGCCTCGCCGACTACGAGCGCGCGGCCGAGACGGGCCTGGGCGATCGAGCCCGGGCCTACATCAACGGTGGGGCCACCGACGAGATCACGCGCACCGACAACCTCGACGCCTGGCGGCGACTGGCGATCAGGCCTCGGATGTTCACCGGCGTCGCCGATCCCGACCCGGGAGTGACGCTGCTCGGTCGACGGCGCCCCCACCCCGTGCTGGTCGCTCCGACCGCGTTTGCCGCGCTCACCCACCCCGACGCCGAGCTGGGCGTCGCCCGGGCGGCCGCGGCCACCGCGACGACGATCTGCCTGTCGACGCTGGCCAGCACCACCCCCGATGCGCTCGCCGCGGCGGTGCCCGACGTGTCTCGGTGGTTTCAGCTCTACGTGTTCGCCGACCGCGGCGCCACGCGCGAGCTGATCGCCCGCGTGGAGCGCGGCGGCTATGAGGCGCTGGTGGTGACGGCGGACCGGCCCGTGCTCGGCATCCGCGAACGCGAGCTGCGCTACGACGTGCGCGGCGGGATCGACCCCGGCCCGGCGCAGATCGATGCGCGCGTCACCTGGTCTGACGTCGCCCAGTTCGCGCAGACCACCGACCTGCCGGTGCTCGTCAAGGGCGTGCTCACCGCGCAGGACGCCGAGCGAGCGCGCGACCATGGCGCCGCCGGGGTCGTCGTCTCCAACCACGGCGGGCGCCAGCTCGACACGACGCTGTCGGGCGCCGACGCGCTGCCGGAGATCGTCGACGCCGTCGGTGACGAGCTCGACGTGCTCGTCGACGGCGGCATCCGGCGCGGCACCGACGTGCTCAAGGCGCTTGCGCTCGGCGCGCGCGCGGTCATGGTCGGGCGTCCGGTGCTGTGGGGCCTGGGCGTCGGCGGCGCCGACGGCGCGCGGCGGGTGCTGGAGATCCTGCTCGCCGAGCTGACCAACGCGCTCGTGCTCGCCGGCGCCACCTCGGCCGAGCAACTGGACCGCAGCTTCATCGCCGCGGCTCCGTGGGCCCGCGCGTGAAGATCCTCGTCACCGGGATCAGCGGGTACGTCGGGGGGCTCGTCGCCCAGCGCCTGCGCGACGACGGACACGCGGTGCGGGGCTTTGCCCGCCGGCCCGAGCGCGTCGCCGTCGACGTGCCGGTGATCGCAGGTGATGCGGTCACCGGGGCGGGCCTCACGCAGGCGATGGACGGCATCGAGCTCGCCTACTACCTGATCCATTCGATGGAGACGACCGGTGACGGCGCGTTTGACCGACGTGAGCTCGACGCCGCGCAGCGCTTCGCCACCGCCGCCGCACAGGCGGGGGTCCGCCGGATCGTCTACCTCGGCGGGCCGATGCCACCCGGGGAGCGACAGTCCCAGCACCTGGGCAGCCGCCTGGCCGTCGAGCGCGTGCTGCTGGACGCGGTGCCGGACTCGATCGCGCTGCGCGCCTCGATCGTGATCGGCGGCCGCTCCCGATCGTTTCGCTTCCTCGTGCGGCTCGTCGAGCGGCTGCCGGTGATGGCCGTCCCGGGGTGGGGCGCCAACCGGACCGCCCCGATCGACGAGCGCGACGTGCTGGCGATGCTCGTCAACTGCGCCGAGGCCGAGCTTCCCAGCCTGAGCCTGACCGGTCGCGCGCTCGACGCCGCCGGGCGCGACGTCGTCTCCTACCGCGAGCTGATCGAGCGGATCGCCGACCTGATGCTCGTCGGCCGTCCCACCGTCGGCCTCGGGCGCCTCACCCTGACCCCGATCGCCAGCCGGGTGGCGGCGGCGATCGCCGGCGAGGACCCGGCTCTGATCGGTCCGCTGATGGAGAGCCTGGAGACCGACCTGCTGCCCAGCGCGAACCTGGCGGCACCCGCGCTGGGAGTACGGCTGCACTCACTGAACGCTGCCATCGAGCACGCTCTGGCCGAGTTGGAGCGCACCGACTCGCTGGCCGCCCGTTAGGGTCCGTGCACGATGAGCACTGTGGTGGCCGAGATCGAGATCGCCGCACCGGTGCAGCGCGTGTGGGAGACGATCATGGATCCGGGCCGTCTCGGTGACTGGGTGACGATCCACAAGTCGGTGGAGAACTACCCCCGAGTTCCCCTGCGCAAGGGCGCGACGATGGACCAGGCGATGAGCGTGCGAGGCATCACCTTCCGCGTGCACTGGCGGCTGGCCGCCGTGGATCCCCCCCACAGCGCCCGGTGGGAGGGCGGTGGCCCGGCCCACTCCGTGGCCCTGATCCGGTACGAGCTGTCCAGTGACCAGAATGGTCATACGACATTTCGCTACACGAATGAGTTCCATCCACCGGGTGGGCGGCTGGGCAGCGTGGCCAGCCGGTTCATCGTGGGGGCGACGTCAGAACGCGAGGCACAGAGTTCACTGTCGCGTTTGAAAGCGCTGATGGAGGCCGCCTGAACCTGAAGGTGCGGAGCTTTGCACTGTCGGTGTGTATGGTGATGGTCATGGTTCCATCTTCTTTACGACCGGGAGGTATTCACGTTGGCTGATTTTGTCGACACGACGGTGAAGGACATCGACAGTCGCCTTGAGGAGCTCAAGCTCGAGGTGCGAAAGCTCGAGGCCGCACGTTCGGCGCTTGTCGGTGGACGTCGGGGGCCAGGCCGCCCACCGAGCACCAACGGGTCCGCGACCCGTCGCGGCGCCCGCCGCCCCGGTCGGCCCCGCGGTCGACGCGGCGGCAACACGCGTGCCAACCAGGCACTGCAGCTGGTCAAGGACACACCCGGGATCACGATCCCGCAGATTGCCGAGCAGCTGAAGATCGAGCCCAACTACCTCTACCGGGTGATGCCCCGCCTCGTCGAGGACGGGCAGGTCGCCCGCGAGGGCCAGGGCTGGCACGCGGTCGCCTCCGCGCAGTAACCGGGCCCGCAGTCACGCACGACCGCCGGCAGGGTCAGCTCGCTGCGAGCTGACCGCCGGCGTCGTGTTGGTCTCTAGATGAGGCCCAGCTGTGAGACCGCGTCGCGCTCCTCGGTCAGCTCGGAGACCGAGGCGTCGACCTTGCCCCGGGAGAACGCGTCGAGATCCAAGCCCTCGACGATCGTGTACTCGCCACCCGCACAGGTGCAGGGGTAGCCGGAGATCACGCCCTCGGCGATGCCATAGCTGCCGTCGGCCGGAACGGCCATCGACACCCAGTCACCCTCGGGGGTGCCCAGCACCCAGTCGTGGATGTGATCGACCGCGGCGTTGGCCGCCGAGGCGGCGCTGGAGGCGCCGCGCGCCTCGATGATCGCCGCGCCGCGCTTCTGCACGGTCGGGATGAAGTCGCTCTCGATCCAGGCCTGATCGTCGATCGTCTGCGCCGCGTCGGCGCCCTTGACCTTGGCGTGAAACACATCGGGGTACTGGGTGGCCGAGTGGTTGCCCCAGATGGTCATGTTCGTGATCTCAGCGACCGCGGCACCGGTCTTGGCCGCGACCTGGGCGATCGCCCGGTTGTGGTCCAGGCGCACCATCGCGGTGAAACGCTCGCGCGGAATGTCCGGCGCGTGTGACTGCGCGATCAGGCAGTTGGTGTTCGCCGGGTTGCCGACCACCAGCACCTTGAGGTCAGAGGCGGCGTGGGCGTTCAGTGCCTGGCCCTGGGGCTTGAAGATGCCGCCGTTGGCCTCCAGCAGGTCGCCGCGCTCCATTCCCTTGGTCCGCGGACGGGCGCCGACCAGCAGCGCGACCGACACGCCGTCAAACGCCACGTTGGGGTCATCGGAGATGTCGACGCCGGCCAGCAGCGGGAACGCGCAGTCATCGAGCTCCATCGCGGTCCCCTCCGCCGCTTTGACCGCTTGGGGGATCTCCAGCAGAGAGAGGTGGACCGGCGTGTCGGGGCCGAGCATCTGCCCGGAGGCGATGCGGAACAGCAGCGAATATCCGATGGCGCCCGCGGCTCCGGTCACCGCCACCTTGACGGGATTAGGACTCATAGCTCAACAATCACTCACTTTCACGTGTCGCTTTGATCGCTGAAGTCAAGCTCGTAGACATCCCCGAGCTTGGCCTTCAGGTACCTGACGAATGGGGCGACCGAGATCGGCCCGCCCCCCTCTCTCTCCAACAGCTCCGTGGTCGGGAACTTGGCGCCGTGGCGATGTACCCGTCGCCGCAGCCACTCCCGCAGCTCGCTCATCTCCCCGGCGGCCAGCGCCGCGTCCAGGTCGCCGATCTCGGCGTGGGCGCGCTCCCACAGCTGGCCGGCGATCAGGTTGCCCAGGGCGTAGGTGGGAAAGTAGCCGAGCATTCCCGCCGACCAGTGCACATCCTGCAGCACGCCGTCGGCGTCGTCGGTCACCGTCAACCCGAAGTAATCCTGAAACCGCGCCCGCCACGCCTCGGCGAGGTCGGCCACCGTCAACGTGCCCTCGATCAGCTCCTGTTCGAGCTCGAAGCGCAGGATGATGTGCAGCGCGTAGGTGGCCTCGTCGGCCTCGATCCGGATGAACGTCGGCTTGACCCGATTGACCACCCGGTACAGGGTGTCGGCATCGACGTGCGCCAGCGCGCCACCCGCCAACGCGGCGACTCGCGGGGCGAGCACGGTGGAGAACGGCCGGCCACGCCCGACCATGTTCTCCCACAGTCGGCTCTGGGACTCGTGGACGCCCAACGACTCCACGGCGCCCAACGGGGTCCGGGCCAGCGCCGGGGCGATGCCCGCCTCATAGAGGCCGTGACCGGTCTCGTGCATCGCCCCGTAGAGGCTCGTCGGCCAGTAGTCCTCATGCCAGCGGGTGGTGACGCGCACGTCACCCTGACCGATCTGCAGCGCGAAGGGATGGACGGTGTCGTCCAGGCGCCAACCGTCGGATCGAAAACCCATCATCGTCAGCACCTCCCCCACCAGCTCGCGTTGGCCGGCCTCGGGGAAGTGGGCGGACAGGAGCCCGTCATCGATCTCGGGGGCGGCCGTCACCCGGGCGATGATCGGGATCAACTCCGCCTTGAGCTCGGCGAACAGACGCGCCACATCGGCGGTGTGCATCTGGGGCTCGTATTCGTCGAGCAGCACGTCGTAGGCGCAGTGAAAGTCCGGCTGGCCGATGTGACAGTCGACGTAGCGCCGGGCCAGCTCGACGTTGTGCTCCAGATGGGGGACGAAACCGGCGAAGTCCGACGCGGCCCGGGCGCTCACCCACGCCTCCTGGCCGGCGGAGGAGGCTCGGGCGAGATCGGTCGCCAGCTCGGTCGGCACCCGGCGTGCCTTCTCCCACTGACGGCGGGTGAGCGTCACCAGTCGCGCGTCGTCTGAGTCGGGGTCCGCGCCGGCCTCGTCGAGCTCGGCGGCCGCCCCGTCGAGCAGCCGACCGGTCCGGGCGTCGATGAACATCTCGTGGTGCAGGCCCGCGAGGGTTCCCAGCACGCTCGCGCGCGCATCCCCGCCCAGCGGGGGCATCTTGGTCTGCTGGTCCCAGCTGGCCAGGTCCGCCGCGCCCTCGAGGTCTGACAACTGGCCCAGCCGTTCCCGCAGCGCGTCCAGCTGCCGGGTCATCGTTCGCCTCGGTGACGTCTCATGGGCAGAGGCTCGCCTGTGCGACGATGGCGGCGTGTTTGGGCGGTCCAACTCCGTGCGGCTGTTCAACGTCTTCGGGATCCGCGTCGGCGTGGACGCCAGCTGGTTCCTCGTCCTGTTTCTGATGATCTATCTGCTGTCGCGACCGTTTCGCGACACCCTGCACAGCTCCGACGGAGTGGCCTACCTGACGACGGTCGTGAGCGTGCTCGCGCTGTTTGCGTCGATCATCGTGCACGAGCTGGGTCATGCGCTCATGGCGCGGCGACAGGGAGTGGGAGTCACGCAGATCGATCTGTACCTGTTCGGGGGACTGACCCAGATGAGCCGCGAGCCGGCACACCCCGGCGAGGACTTCAAGATCTCCGTCGCGGGACCGCTCGCGACGGTCGGGGTGATCCTAGTCTGCCTCGTCGTGGACTTCGCGCTGGTCGGTGGCCACCGTCTCGTGCACGCGATCGCGCTGGATTCAGACATCCAGATCACCCCGGTGCTGCTCGGGCTCAGCTGGCTGATCCCCGTCAACGTCCTGCTGCTGGCGTTCAACCTGTTGCCGGCGTTCCCGCTGGACGGCGGCCGGATCGCGCGGGCGGCGGTGTGGAAGCTGACCGGGGACAAGCGGCAGGGGACGATCGTCTCGGCGCGGATGGGCCAGGGGCTGGCGATCCTGATGGCGGCGTTCGGCGTGTGGCTGCTGGCCTCGGTGCGCAGCTTCAGCGGCCTGTACACGGTGGGACTGGCGTGGATCCTGTACTCATCGGCTCGTGGCGCGGTCGCGCAGGCGGCGCTCGACGAGCGGGTGGACGGGGTGCGGGTCGGCGACATCATGGACACCCACCCGGTGACGATCGAGGCTGACATCCCCGTCCGTCAGGCGCTGGAGGAGTACTTCTGGCGCTACCGGTGGTCGTGGTTCGCCGTCGTCGACAGCAGCGGGCGCTTTCTCGGGATCGCCCGGGAGGAGCGCGTGCAGGCGGCGATGGACGCCGGGGAGGGCTGGCTGCTGGTCAGCTCGCTGGTGGAGGCCGGAGGCCCCACCGACTGGCGAGTCGCGGTCGATCGCCCGATCATCGAGCTGATGGGCTCGGAGTCGCTGCGGCGGCTGGGCGCGGTGATGGCCGTCGACGGCGAGGGGACGCTGCGCGGCGTGGTCACCGTCGAGCAGGTGCGCCGGGCACTGGTCTCGGCGTTCTGAGTCTGCGGGCCTCCGCCTCGATTCCCGAGCGAGTCGGCGCCGCCGTGAGGACTGCAGTGGGACGCCGACACACGGGGTTCCTTATATTCCAGGTGTGCCCTCACACGACGTCTTGATCATCGGGGCCGGACTCGCCGGCCAGCGGGCCGCTCTCGCAGCCGCCCAGACGGGAGCCACCGTCGCAATCATCTCCAAGGTCCATCCGGTGCGGTCCCATTCGGTCGCCGCCGCGGGCGGCATCAACGCCGCCCTCAATCCGGAGGACACCTGGGAGTCCCACGCCTACGACACCATCAAGGGCTCGGACTATCTGGGCGACCAGGATGCGATCGAGGTCATGTGCCGCGAGGCCCCCGGGGAGATCCTGTGGCTGGAACACGCCGGCGTGACCTTCCACCGCAACGAGACCGGCCATCTCGGGACGCGGGCGTTCGGCGGAGCGTCGGCGGCGCGGACCTATTACGTGGCCGATATCACCGGTCACGCGATCCTGCACGTTCTCTACGAGCAGCTGATGAAGCATTCGACGACCGTCGACCGCTTCGAGGAGTGGTTCACCACCGACCTGCTCGTCGACGACACCGGCCGCTGCTGCGGCGCCATCTGCCGCAATCTGCGTGACGGGGAGCTGCAGGTCTTCAACGCCAAGTCGGTGATCCTCGCCTGCGGCGGGGCCGGCCAGGCCTACCGGCCGACCACCAACGGCCTGATCGTCACCGGCGACGGCATCGCCCAGGCCTACCGCATCGGCGCCCGGCTGATGGACATGGAGATGATCCAGTACCACCCGACGACGCTGGCCGGCAACGGGCTGCTGATCACCGAGGGCGCCCGCGGCGAAGGCGCCCAGCTGTTCAACGCCCAGGGCGAGCGCTTCATGGAGAAGTACGCGCCCAACAAGCTGGAGCTGGCCTCGCGCGACGTCGTCTCCCGCGCCGAGCAGACCGAGATCAACGAGGGCCGGGGCTTCCCGGACGGGACCGTCGCGCTGGACATCACCAAGGTGCCGCGCCGGCGCACGCTGGAGGCGCTGCGCGAGATCGTCAACATCGGCCGGGACTTCGCCGGCGTGGACATCACCCGCGAGCCGATTCACATCCATCCCGGCCAGCACTACATCATGGGCGGCGTCAAGACCGACGTCGACGGCCAGACGAACATCCCCGGCCTCTACGCGGCCGGTGAGGTCGCCTGTGTCTCGGTCCACGGCGGCAACCGCCTCGGCGCCAACTCGCTGCTGGACACGCTCATCTTCGGCCGCCGCTCCGGCGAGCACGCCGGCCTGCACGCCAAGGATCATGTGATGCCCGTGACGCCGGCCGCCCGCGTCACCGACACCGAGCGTCATTTCCGCGCGATCATGAACCGCCCGGCGGGCGGGCGACGCGTCTCGGCGATCAAGGACGAGCTGGGCGACACGATGAATCGCTACGCGGCGGTGTTCCGCGATCAGGAGGGCCTGATGGCCGCCCACGAGATCATCCGCCGGCTCAAGGAGGAGTCCCTGAGCGCCTCGATCGACGACCACGGCACCGTCTTCAACCAGGACGTGATCGGCGCGATCGAGCTGGGCTACATGCTCGACTGCGCGGAGGCGATCGTCGTCAGCGCACTGGAGCGCAAGGAGTCCCGCGGCGCGCAGTCGCGCACCGACTATCCGGAGCGCAACGACGGTGAGTGGCTCAAGCACATCGACATCTCGGTGAATGGAGAGGACGTTCCCAAGGTCAGCTACTCACCGGTGACGATCACCAAGTGGGAGCCCCAGGAAAGGACCTACTAGTGCCCGAGTACCTGCTGAAGATCCGTCGCTTTGACCCGAAGTCCGGGCAGGCGGCCTACTGGGACGAGCACCGCGTGGAGCTGGGCGCCAAGCAGTCGGTGCTCGACGCGATCCTCAAGGTCCGTGACGAGGTCGACGGCTCGGTCGGGATCCGCTGCTCCTGCCAGCAGGCGATCTGCGGCTCCTGCGGCGTGCGGATGAACGGCAAGCCGGGTCTGGCCTGCAACACGCACCTCGACGAGGCCGCCGCGCGCACCCACGGAACCGGCTGGAACCCCGGTGTCGACAGCGGGAGCGTCGCCGGTGGCAGCGGCGTCGGCGACACGACGCCGACCGGTGTGATCGAGGTCGAGCCGATGGGCAACATCCCGGTGATCCGGGACCTGATCGTCGACATGGACTCCGTGCACTGGAAGAAGATCCAGCGCGTGACACCGTTCCTGGTCAACCAGGAGCCGGTGCCCGAGCGCGAATACATCGTTCCGCACGAGAACATGGTCGACATCACCCAGACGATGGCCTGCATCCAGTGCGGAGCCTGCGTCTCGGACTGCCTGTCGATGGAGATCGACCCGCTGTTCATCGGGCCCGCCGCCCTCTCGAAGGCCTACCGCTTCGTCGGCGACCCCCGCGACGCGGCGCATGAGGAGCGGCTCAAGGATCTCTCCGAGGACGAGCACGGGATCTATGACTGCACGCACTGCTTCAACTGCATCGACGCCTGCCCCAAGGGTGTGGATCCGATGAGTCAGATCATGCGCCTGCGCCGTCGGTCGGGCAGTGACTTCGGCATCGTGGACCGCAACAACGGCCACCGTCACGAGGCCGCGTTCGTCACCCTGGTGCGCGACTACGGCCTGCTCAACGAGGCCGAGCTGCTGCCTCGCTCCTACGGTGGCAACTCGTGGTTTGGCAAGTTTCACCCGGCCGCCGGCCAGGAGCTGCTGGCCTCGCTGTCGACGGTGGTCACCGGTGTGATCCGCGGCAAGGTGAGCCCCAAGATCGCACTGCTGGGCCACAAGCTGCCCAGCAGCGATCTGAGCGCCATCAAGAAGATCTATGCGACGGTCGAGGGACGGCAGGAGCGCGTCGAGCTCAACCTGTACGTGACCGGCTTCGAGGACGAGCCCGACGCTCCGCCGGCGGAGACGACCGGCTCTGCGGCGCCGTCGGCCGCCGGCCCGGCGACGTCACCCGCCGCGGTGGCGGAGAAGGAGGCCCAGGAGGATCAGACGGGCGAGCCGGTGGTAGAGGATCTGCACGGCACCGGCTCGGGGCCAGGAGAGGGCACACAAGCCTCGGATGAAAGCGAGACGTCATGAAGGTCGCCTACTGGCCGGGGTGCGTGAGCCGCGGGTTCACGCCGGAGCTGCACGGGTCGATGGCCAAGATCGCCCCGTTGCTCGATCTGGAGCTGGTCGAGCTCGACCGCGGCGCATGCTGCGGCGCCGGCGTGATCGCCGAGCACAGCCAGGAGCTCGCCGACACGCTCAACGCCCGGACCTTCGCGCTCGCCCAGCAGACCGACGGCGAGCTGATGATGAACATCTGCTCCACCTGTCAGGGCGCGCAGTCTGAGTGCCAGCAGCGCCTGGACGCCAACACCGACTACCGGACGCAGATCAACCAGAACCTCTCCGACGAGGGCCTCGTCTATGAGAAGGGTCTCAGCAACAAGAACCTGCTCTGGCTCCTGGTGGAGGAGATCGGCCTCGACGCGCTGCAGGCCAAGGTCAGGCGCCCGCTCACCGACCTGAAGATCGGCCCCTTCTACGGCTGCTACATCGTCCGCCCGGTCGACCGGATCGGCATCGACGAGGAGCATCCCCGTGACCGCTACATGCACATGGTCATCGAGGCGCTGGGCGGGACCGTGATCGACTACGCCGGCGTCTACAAGTGCTGCGGCTTCCCGATCGTCACGATGAACAAGCAGGCGTCGATGGCGATGGCCGGCCGCCATCTCGGCGACGCGATCGACGCCGACGCCGACTGCCTGGTCGTGCCCTGCCCCCTCTGTCACCTCAATCTCGACCTCCAGCAGCCGCTGGCCGCCAAGCAGGTCGGCCGTGAGCTCGGCCTGCCCGTGCTGCACCTGCCCCAGCTGGTCGGCCTCGCCCTCGGCCTGTCGCCGAAGGAGCTGGGGATGTCCAAGCACGTGGTCAAGCCGACGTCGGTGATCGACTGGAGCTCGTCGGTCATCGCCGCGGCTCCCGCGGTGTAGGCGCAGGCGCACTCTCAGCCGCGTCCCACTGGGCACTCTCAGCGGCGCTGGCGCTCCAGACTCGAGGTGTCACGGACCCCGGTTCCACGTAGCGCGCGTGGTTCACGCAGGCGCGGCATTGCGGACGCGTGAGCGAACGATGTCACGGTTTGCGGCAGGGGAATGTGAGTCAAAGCGATGATGATGAAGTCTTGGGCAAGGTTGCGCTTCGGCTGCCGGGCTGAGCATCACCTGCGACCGTCTGCGCGGCGATCGGTCCTGAGGACCGGTGACTGCGATGCTCACGCTCGCGGTCTTCATCCTGAAGTTATGAGGCAACCCCTGATGTCGGACCACGCCGGCGGCGGCAGGAGGTGACATCACGGGGGTTGGTGATGCGACGCTCCAGCGCCATCGGGGTCGTGCTGGTCTGCTGCCTGCTCGTCGCGGTGCTGGTCGTCGTGCTCTCCCCCGGTCGATCTGCCGCGTATGGGTCCAAGCGATCAGCCCCGCTGCATTGCCCGCCGGCCAGCCTCGGTCAACAATCGGTCACGAACGAGATCGAGACGATCCTTCAGGAACGCTGTCTGCGCGGCGTGTACGGCGGCGATGAAGTGGAACGCAGCGGCCGCGTCCACATCTTCGTGGCTCACCACGGGGAGGGTCTCATCAGAGCCGCTCTGGCGCCGATCGCGACCCCGGAGGCGTACACCTTCTCGGCCGTGCCACACACGTGGGCGGCACTGCGCACCGAGACGCGGGAGGTCTCGGCGGTGGCGCTTGACCGCCGGCCGGCAGGACGGTGGACGGCGACGCTGTGCTACCCCGACCCGGCCCGCAGCTCGCTGATCGTCGAGGTGGTGCGAGGTGACCTGGGCGCGGCCCGTTCGCAGCTTCACGCACGCTTCCCCGATGTGCCGATCGTCGTCGTCCGAGACACCACCGGCGGTGGCATCCATCCTGCGTGACGGATTCGGTCTGCTACCCCGTTACCGGATCGCCTCTCGCGGATTCAGTCGGACTGGCCGGCGCCGTGAATCGTCCCACTCGCACCCCGGGTGACGGCGAGTGGGATCGTGTGGCATTGCCAGTGCCACAATCGCCCACCCCCACCGCTGGCCGGGGTGAGTGGGTCGAAATTCGCGAGCAGCAGCCGGGTGGCCATCCTCGGTCTGGGGCTTAAAGAAGGCGCGGGGCCCGTAGGCCCCGACCCCGCGCCTTCTGTTCCCGTGCCCGTCCCTCGAGCCCGTAGGCTCAAAGCTCACTCTTGAAGTGTTTCGCGAGCTGGGCCGGTGCGCGTCCCCTCACCGGGGTGATCTTCGGGGGACCCGGGTGAGGTAGACGGGTGAGAGCGATCTCACCCGAAACGCCGTCCCGTTCGTTATCGTTGCCGGCGCCCGATGGGAGCCGACCGTCCATGACCATCTCCGGTCACCCACCGATCACGCTCGCGCTCGCTCGCTTCGAGGACATCGTCTCGGTGGGGCTGCAGGCACTGATCGAGGGTGACCCCAACCTCGTGGTGGTCGCCACCGACGTCGATCAGGAGCAGATGCGCGACGTGCTCGCCGCCCACCGTCCCGACGTGGCGATCCTCAACTTCGGGTCGTTGGCCAGCCCCGGGGATCTGCGCGACCTGCACGTCGAGCACCCCGAGACCCAGCTGCTCGTGCTCGCCAACAACCCGTCGCCGGCCGAATGCCGCCAGATGATCGGGTTCGGCGCGACCGCGTGTCTGGCCAAGTTCACCGAGGCCCGTGACGTCCTGCACGCGATCTACCTCGCCTCCCGGGGGCTGCATGTCCTGCCCGGCGCCCCGGACGGCGAGACGCCGCTTGAGCCGGCGGGCCCCGCGCCGCTGACCGCGCGTGAGGCCGACGTGCTCGAGCTGCTCCAGGGCGGCCGCTCCAACGCCGAGATCGCCGCCGCGCTGCACGTCGGCGTCGAGACGGTGCGCACCCACGCCCGCCACATCTACCGCAAGCTCGGCGTGAGCACCCGGCGCGAGCTGCGCTCGCCGGTCTGAAACCGTGTTGCTGTGAGCTGTGTTCGGGTGAGCCCCCTCGCGGGCCGGTCCTGCCCGCTTGTCGGGGTGGCGGTGGCAGTGGCGACCGTGGCGCTCGTGCTGGCGGGCTGTGGCTCGGGCCAGTCCAAGCGACCGCTGTCGGCGGCCCAACGCGCCGCGCAGCGGGCCGGCGCCCAGACGCTCGCGCGCAGCGAGGCCGCGCTTGACCGCGTGCGCAGCGTCCGGATCACCACCAGCCTCACCTCGACGAGCGGGCAGACGTCGCGCTCGGTGGCCGATATCGCGCTGCCGGGACGGATGACCGTCAGCCTCACGATCGGCGATCAGCGATCAGTGATCCGTCTCCTGGGCGGCTTCGGCTATCTGGAGGCCAACGCCGCCTACTGGCGTGCCGCGGGCGCCGGCGCCCCCCGCCTGCTGATCGGCCGCTGGTTCGCCATCCCCGACGATGGGCTGTCGAGCTACGCGTCGCTGAAACCGCTGCTCAGCGCGGAGACGCTCGGACGCTGCACCCTCGGTCTGCCGGGTTCGACGGCGACTGTCACCGATCATCACGCCGGCACCACGGTCCTCACCCAGCGCGTCGACGGATCACCGCCGACGACCGATCGGATCACGCTTGATGCCACGGCGCCGTATCGACCCGTCTCCGACGTGCGCTCGGGTCCCGACATCGCCGACCCCGCCTGCGGGGTGACCACGGGACAGACGCAGATCAGCAGCGGCGTCGTGACCTTCAGCCGCTACGACGTGCCGGTGACGGTGACGGCCCCGCCGCACCCCAGCAGCAAGGCCGACCTCGACCGTCTGATGTCCAGCCTCAGCTGACCGACGGGCGCGTCAGGCCGCAGCCGTGCCCGCCCGGCCCCGCAGCGACCCGTCCGGGTCGGCGATCAGCAGCTGGGCGATCTGCACCGCGTTGGTCGCGGCGCCCTTGCGCAGGTTGTCGGAGACGACCCACATGCTCAGCGCGCGGGGGTGTGATTGATCACGACGGATGCGCCCGACGAACACCTCGTCATGACCCTCGGCGGCCAGCGGCGAGGGCACGGCGGTCAGCGTGACCCCGGGCGCGTCGGCGAGCAGCTCGGTCGCCTGCTCGGCGCTGAGCGGCTCGCGCGTCTGCAGGTTGACCGACTCGGAGTGACCGACCCGGACGGGGACCCGCACACAGGTGACCGCCACCCCGATCTCGTCGTCTTCGAGGATCTTGCGCGTCTCGAACATCATCTTGCGCTCCTCGTCGGTGTGGTCGTCGCCCTCGGCGAAGCTGCCCGCCGCGCCGATCACGTTGAACGCGATGTGATCGGGGTACAGAACCGGGTCGGGCAGCGGCGCCCCGGCGAGCGCCGCGTGGGACTGCGCGTCGAGCTCGTCGAGCGCGGCCTTGCCGGTCCCCGACACCGACTGATAGGTGGAGACGATCAGGCGCTCGATCCCGACCGCGCGATGGATCGGAGCCAGCGCGACCATCAGCTGCATCGTCGAGCAGTTCGGGTTGGCGACGATGCCGTGATGACCGGCGAGCGCGTGCGGGTTGACCTCGGCGACGACGAGCGGAATCTCTGGGTCGCGCCGGAACGCCGACGAGTTGTCGATCACCGTGGCGCCGTGGTCGACGAATCGCTGCGCCCATTCGCGGGAGGTGGAGGCGCCGGCGCTGAACAGCGCGATGTCGATGCCGCTCAGGTCCGCGGTCTCGTCCAGGACGTGGACCGGCAGCTCGTCGATCACCATCCCGGCCGACCGCGGCGAGGCGAACAGCACGAGCTGCTCGGCATCGAATCCGCGCTCGCGCAGGACCTGAAGCATCACCCGGCCGACGTTGCCGGTGGCCCCGACGACGGCGATCCTGGTCATCGTGGGCCGTCCTCGGGCTCGATGCCGCCCTCACCCAGCGCAAAGGCGGAGTGCAGCGCCCGCACTGCGTGGGGCACGGCGTCCTGGCGGATGACGCAGGAGATCTTGATCGGCGAGGTGGAGATCATCTCGATGTTGATCTGCTCGTCGGCAAGCGTCTGAAAGACCTTGGCAGCGACGCCGGGGTGCGAGCGCATGCCGGCGCCGACGATCGACACCTTGCCGATCTCATGGTCGGTGTCGATGCGGTCGAGGCCGAGGCTCCCGACGATCGGGGCAAGCGCCTGCTCGGCGGCGCGCAGGTCCTCGGTGCCAATCGTGAACGACACCTCCGCGGCCGCGCCCTCGGTCTGCGGTTCGTTCTGGATGATCGTGTCGACGTTGCAGTTGGCCTGCGCGAGCGCGACGAAGATCGCCGCCGCCGCCCCGGGATGGTTGGGCACGCCCACGGCGGTGATCCGGGCCTCGTTGGTGGAATGGGTGACAGCGGTGATGAGCGGGTGTTCCATCGTCTCGTCCTCTTGGAGAACAAAGGTACCGGGGCCGGGATCGAAGCTCGATCGGCAGTGGATGCGCACGCCGTGGGTCCGCGCGTACTCCACCGACCGCAGCTGCAGCACGCCCGCGCCGGAGGCCGACATCTCGAGCATCTCCTCAAACGACACGTGGGTGAGCTTGCGCGCGTCGGGCACGATCCGCGGGTCGGCGCTGAACACCCCGGCGACGTCGGTGTAGATCTCGCACACCTCGGCGCCGAGGGCGGCGGCCACCGCGACGGCGGTGGTGTCCGAGCCGCCGCGGCCCAGGGTGGTGACGTCGCGGCTGGTCGAGACGCCCTGGAAGCCGGCGACGAGCACGATCCGGTCCTCGTCCAGGCCCTCGCGGATGCGGTCGGCGCGCACGTCGAGGATCCGCGCCTTCGTGTGCGAGGTGTCGGTGACGATTCCCGCCTGGGACCCGGTCAGCGAGATCGCCTTGTGGCCCAGGTCGTTGATCGCCATCGCGCACAGCGCGCACGAGATCCGCTCGCCGGTGGACAGCAGCATGTCCATCTCACGCGGATCGGGGGCCGGCGAGACCTCCTCGGCCATCGAGATCAGCTCATCGGTCGTCTTGCCCCGCGCCGACAGCACCGCGACGACCCGCTTGCCCGACTCGCGTTGGGCGACGATCCGCTTGGCGGCGGCCGTGATTCGCTGGGCGTCGGCGACCGAGGTCCCGCCGAACTTCATGACGACTGTCTCAGGCACGATGGTCGAGGTTAAGCGGTCGGCCAGGTCAGACCGCGCGCCGGCCGGCGAACGCCCGGCCGAGCGTCAGCTCGTCGGCGTACTCCAGGTCGGCGCCGACCGGCAGTCCGCTGGCCAGCCGGGTCACCGCCAGCTCGGCGTGGCGCTCGCGCAGCACACCGGCGATGTGCAGCGCGGTCGCCTCCCCAGTGGTCGTCGGGTTGGTGGCGATCACCACCTCACGGACCGGTCCGTCCTGCACCCGGGCGTAGAGCTCGGCGAGCTTGAGATCCTCGGGATCGACGCCGTCGATCGGCGACAGCGCGCCACCGAGCACGTGATAGCGCCCGGAGAACTCGTGGGTGCGCTCGATCGAGATCACGTCGGAGGGCTCCTCGACGACGCAGATCAGCTCACGGTCGCGCCGCTCGTCGTCACAGATCCGGCACCGCGGTCCATCGGCGAGGTTGAAGCAGACCTCGCACAGGCCGATCCGCGCCTTGACCTCCCGGATCGCCTCGGCCAGCGCGTTGGCCTCCTCGTCGGTGCTGCGCAGAACGTAGAAGGCGAGGCGCTGGGCGGTCCGGCCGCCGATCCCGGGCAGCTTGGACAGCTCGGTGATCAGCCGCTGGACGGGCGGGGCGAGGGCGGACACGGGGACCGGCGGCGAATCGAGGGTCGTGAGCGGCTCAGAGACCCGGGATGCCCAGGCCGCCGAGACCGCCGGCGATCCCGCCCATCTTGCTGGCGGCCAGCTCCTGAGCGGCACGCAGCCCCTCGTTGACGGCGGCCAGCACCATGTCCTGAAGCAGCTCGACGTCCTCGGGATCGACGGCCTCGGCGAGGACGGTGATCGACTTGACGATGAGGTCACCGGTGACCGTCACCGTCACCATGCCGCCGCCGGCCGAGGCCTCGACCTGCTCGTCCTTGAGCGACTCCTGGGCGGCGAGCATGTCCTCCTGCATCTTCTGGGCCTGCTTGAGCAGCTGCTGCATGTTGGGCTGGGGTGGCATCGCGGTGGTCAGGCCTCCTGATCGGGATCGTCGAGCACTTCCTGGGCGTCGAACTCCTCCACCAATCGTCGCACGAGCTCCTCCTGGGAGAGCCCGGTCGGCTCGGCCGCGGCCTCGGGAAGCTCGTCGGCCGCCCGCAGCTCGTAGCGCAGCGCCAGCGGGGCGCCCACCACGGCGCGCAGGGCGTCGGCGGTCGCGCGGCGGTAGTCCTCCTGCTCGGCCTTGAGCTTGGAGAACTTCTTGCTCTCGGGGAACGCGAGCGTGACGTCGTGGCCCACCAGGGAGACCGGCCGGGCGTCGGCGAGCAGCGCTCCGAGCAGCTGATTCTCCTGGCGGACGATGTCGATCACCGCCGGCCAGCAGGCGGTGACGGTCTCAAGCCGCGGGGGGCCGTCGTCGGGAGCAGGTGCGGGCTCGGGCGTCGGGGCGGCCTGGGCGACTTCGGCCTCGAACTCCGCACGCCGTGCGAGCAGGGCTGGAGT
>CAZZYU010000026.1:0-32742 GCA_964658375.1 uncultured Acetobacteraceae bacterium
AGCTGGGCCGCGAGCCGACCGCCGAGGAGATCGCCGAGGTCACCGGCATCGAGCCCGAGGAGGTCGAGTCGATCAAGCGCTCGGCGCAGGCTCCCGTCTCGCTGGAGAAGCCCGTCGGCGACGAGGAGGAGTCCGAGTTCGGCCAGTTCATCGCCGACGAGCGGGCCGAGTCCCCCTATGAGCGGGCCGCCGAGATCCTCACCAAGGAGGCGCTGCGCGAGGCGCTGGAGAACCTCAGCTACCGCGAACGCCGGGTGCTCGAGCTGCGCTACGGCCTCGGCGGCGAGCACCCGCGCACGCTGGACGAGGTCGGCCGGACGTTCAACGTCACGCGCGAGCGCATCCGCCAGATCGAGAACCAGTCGCTCAAGAAGCTGCAGTCGCTGGCCGAGGCGCAGAAGCTGCGCGACGTCGCGTAGCAGTCGGCAGACCTCGGCAGCCGTCGACTCGATCGGTAGCCGCCGGCAACCGCTGGCGTCCGTCCTCGCTGATCAGTAGTTTTTCCGCCTGCGCGTCGGGGGATGTCCCGACCGCGCCGGCCGGGGCTCCCGGCCGGTAATCGACGGCCGGAGGTCTGGATGCGGGTGCGGGGTGCGGTTCTGGCGGCAGGCGCGACGACGATGTCGCTCGCGGCACTGGTCGCGGGTGGCCTGTCGGGCACGGCCACCGCGCAGGGCCAAGCCGCCTCCCAGCGCGTGATCGTGGTGCTCAAGGACCAGGATCAGGGCCAGCCGGCCACTCCGTCTCTGCTTCCCAAGCGACGGGCGTTCTTCCAAAAGGCCCAGGCACCGGTCATCAGCCAGCTGAGCCAGGCCGGGGCGACGAGCGTTCAGTCCTATTCGGTGGTCGACGCCGTCTCGGCGACGGTGACCCCCGGCGAGGCTTCGTCGCTGGCGTCCAACTCCGCGGTCAGCGAGGTCGTCCCCGACCAGCCGCTCCAGCTCGGCACGCCGACCCCCACCGCCACCGGCGCCGGCACTGCCGGCGGCGCTGCGGCCAACGCGGCGACCTGCGGGACGCGCACCGCGCCTGAGCTTGACCCGCAGGCGCTGGAGACGATCGGCGCGGATTCCGATCAGCCGGGCGCCAAGACCGCCCGCTCGCTCGGGATCACCGGCGCGGGCGTCAAGGTCGGCTTCATCGCCGACGGGCTGAACACCAACGACATCGACTTCATCCGCCCCAACGGCCGGCATGTGTTCGTCGACTACAAGGACTTCTCCGGCGACGGCACGAGCTCTCCCACCGGTGGAGCGGAGGCATTCCTCGACGCCAGCTCGATCGCCGCCCAGGGCCGCGTGACCTACAACGTCAGCCAGTACAGCGGGCTCCCGCTCAGCCACCCGTGCGACATCCGGATCGAGGGCGTCGCCCCGGGGGCGAGCCTCGTCGGCCTGGATGTCTTCGGCCCCAACGGCACCGTCTATGACTCGACCTTCCTGGACGCGATCAACTACGCGGTCGCCGACGGAGTCAACGTGCTCAACGAGTCGCTGGGTTCGAACTACTACCCCGACGATCAGGGCGACCTCGACGTCATCAAGCAGGCCAACGATGCGGCGGTCGCCGCCGGGGTGACGGTCACCGTGTCGGCCGGAGACGCCGGCGCTACGAGCACGATCGGCACGCCGGCCACCGACCCCGATGTGATCGACGCCGGTGCGACCACGACGTTTCGCGGGTACGCCGAGACGAACTTCGAGGGTTACAACTACCCCGGTGTCACTGGCTGGCTCAACGACAACATCAGCGGACTGAGCTCCGGAGGCTTTGAGCAGGACGGACGGACGGTCGATCTCGTCGCGCCAGGAGACCTCAACTGGGCCCTGTGCTCGCCCAACCTCACGCTGTACGCCGACTGTGAGAATTACCAGGGCAAGGCGACGGCGTTCCAGCTGCAGGGCGGCACCAGCGAGGCCGCGCCGCTGACCGCGGGCGCCGCGGCACTCGTGATCCAGGCCTACCGCCAGACCCACGGAGGCGTCACACCCACGCCGGCGCAGGTCAAGCAGCTGCTGGTCAGCAATACCGACGACATCGGCTCCCCGGCCGACCAGCAGGGCACGGGCCGACTCGACGCCTACAAGGCGGTCGTGGCGGCGGAGAGCCTCGACGCGGCCCGCGCGCACAACGCCGGAGCGACGCCGACGGTGGTCGACGGGTCCACCCAGCTGCACGTGACCGATCAGCCCAACACGCCCGAGACGTTGAGCGACACGATCACCGACGCGGGCAGCCGGCCTGAGACGCTCAACCTGTCGACCCGCACCCTGTCGCCCTACACGACGCTGACCAGCACGACGGTGCGGCTGTCGGACTTCGATCCCCAGCTGACCGACGAGACCGGGGAGAGCGACAACCTGCGGACGGTCACCTTCACCGTGCCCGCGGGTGAGAACCGGCTCGACGTGTCGCTGGCCTTCCAGGGCGGACCGGAGGCAACGTTCGCCAGCGTGCCTCAGCTGACGCTGATCGACCCCGCCGGGCGCTACGCCGCCTACGACATCCCGGAGGGCAACGCCAACTACGGCGACTCGCAGGTCACCGACCCCGCGCCCGGTACCTGGACGGCGCTCGTCTTCGCGCCGGACTCCGGTGACGGCGGCTTCACCGGTCCGGTCAAGTTCGCCGCCCGGGCGGCGAGTTACACGTCCTTCGGATCGGTGTCGCCGTCGACGCTGTCGCTGGCCCCGGGCCAGTCCGCCGGAGTCACCCTGCACGTGGCCACGCCGTCGACGCCGGGTGATACGTCCGGGGCGATCGTGGTCAGCGGGCAGGGCCCCGGTCAGAACGGGTCCGACGACGCCGACAACCAGGCCGGACCGACCGCCGTCAGCACCATTCCGGTCACGCTGCGGAGCGTGATCCCCGCGGGTCCGAGCTCGTTCACCGACCAGGCCACCGGCGGCAACGGCCGCGGCTTCCTCAGCGGCCAGACGTTCTACTACCAGCTCGACGTGCCCTCCGGCGCGCCTGAGCTCAACGCCCGGATCGCGCTGGCCAACAATCCCGACTACCCGTTCCAGGCATGGCTGGTGGATCCCAGCGGCGACGCCGAGGCCTACGCCAGCAACGTGTCGATCGCCGACGCGTTCGCCACGACGCCGGGCACGCCGAGCACGCAACTGGGTGCTCAGCTGCATGTGCTGTCGCCGGCCGTCGGATCCTGGACGGTGATCGTCGAGTTCGGACCGACCGCGGGCGGGACCCAGCTCAGCGAGCCGTTCACCGTGACGACCGATCAGGCGGCGGTTCCGGCCACGTCGGGTGGCGTGCCCGATGCCACGGCGTCTCAATTGACCGCCGGCACCGCTTACACCTACGACGTGACGGTCAAGAACACCGGCACCGCGCCGGAGTCGTTCTTCCCCGACGCGCGCCTGTCGGGCCAGACCCAGCTGTCGCTGGGGGCGGTCACGCCGCCGACGGTCACCGCCCCGATCGGGGATTCCACGATCCTGCCGACCTACCTGGTGCCGACCGACAGCACGTCGCTCATCGCGAAGGCGAGCACGACGGGTCCGACGCCGATCGAGTTCGACACGAGCCCGGGAGCGATCGACGACGGCGAGCTGGGCGACCCCGACATCGGCTCCACCTCGGGGACCGACGCGGTGGCGACGTTCTCCGCCGGCGTGCTGCCGCAGGGCGGCTGGGACATCGCACCCGACGTCGTCGGTCCATTCGGGCGCGGCGCCGTGGCCAGCGAGCCGGTGAGCACGAGCATGTCGGCGATCACGAGCCCGTTTGATCCGACGGTCAGCTCACCGTCGGGAGACCTGGAGGCCGACAGCGCCGACGTGGCGGCGCTGCCAAGCTTCGCTCCGGTGACCGTGCCGGGCGGTCAGACGGCGACGATCCCGGTCACGATCACGCCGCGCGGCGCCTCCGGGACCACGGTCAGCGGCACGCTGTATCTCGACGACTACAACGACGCGGTGTTTGGCAGCTACGTCGATCCGGTCGGCGATCAGGTGGCCGCGATCCCCTACAGCTACACGATCAAGTAGGGCCAAACCGGGCGGGTCCACGGCGCGGCCGCAACGTTTGGCCGCGGATGCGCGGACGACGCAACGAATGCGGGTTTCCCGTACGCCTCTGGCGGTTACTCTCCGCTGGACGCTACTGGGGTGTGTCGAGACGTCAATCCACGGCCGGAGGTCAGCATTGCGGGTGCGGAGCAGGGTTCTTCTCGCGGCGATTGCCGCGACGGCGCTGTCGTGCGTCGGCGTGATCAGTCTTCTCTCGTCCTCTGCCTCGGCGCAGGGGACCTCGGTCACCCACCGGGTGATCGTCGTCTTCAAGAACCAGGACCAGGCTCAGCCCGCGTCCAAGGCTCAGCTGACCAACCGACGCAGTTCGTTTCAGGCCACGCAGGCGCCGGTCATGTCCCAGCTCAACGCGACGGGGGCCGCGAACGTCCAGAGCTACTCGGTGCTCGACGCCCTCTCCGCGACGGTGTCGCCCAGCGAGGAGGCGGCGCTGAAGAGCAACTCCGCGGTGCAGGAGGTCATTCCCGACCAGCTGATCCCGCTCGCCTCCGCCGATACCGGTGGCAACGCCGCGGCCGCGTCCAGCAGCGCCCCGCTGCCGGGTACCTGCTCGTCTGACCCCAAGGACCCTGAGCTGGATCCGCAGGCGCTGACGACGATCGGCGCGGACTCCCAGACGCCCGGCGCCAAGACCGCCCGGTCGCTGGGCATCACGGGCGCCGGGGTGAGCGTCGCGTACATCGCCGACGGGATCGACACCAACAACCCGGACTTCATCCGTCCCAACGGCAAGAAGGTGTTCACCGACTACAAGGACTTCAGCGGCGCCGGCACCGACGTGCCGACCGCCGGTGGTGAGGCGTTCCTGGACGCCAGCTCGATCGCGGCCCAAGGGCGCGAGGTGTACAACACGAGCACCTACGGACCGCTGTCCTCGAAGGGTCCCTGCTACATCCGGATCGAGGGCGTCGCCCCGGGCGCGAGCCTGGTCGGCCTCAGCGTGTTCGGCGAGAACGACGACGCGGGTTTCAACTCGACGATCCTGCAGGCGATCAACTACGCCGTGACCACCGATCACGTCAACGTGCTCAACGAGTCCTTCGGTGACAACTTCTACCCCGACGACCAGGCCAGCCTGGATCTGATCAAGCAGGCCAACGATGACGCGGTGGCCGCCGGCACGACGGTCACCGTCTCCAGCGGCGACGCGGGCGTGACCAGCACGATCGGCACGCCGTCCAGCGATCCCGACGTGATCTCCGCGGGCGCCAGCACGACCTACCGGATCGACGCCCAGGACGGGTACGGGGGCGCGCGCTTCCCCGGCGTGACCGGCTGGCTGGACGACAACATCTCGTCGCTGAGCTCCAGCGGCTTTGAGCAGGACGGGCAGACGATCAACCTCGTCGCGCCCGGTGAGCTCAACTGGGCGTTGTGCTCGACCGACGTGACGATGTACGCCGACTGCACCAACTACAACGGCGACCCGTCGCCGATCCAGGCCAGCGGCGGCACCAGCGAGTCGGCCCCGCTCACCGCGGGCGCCGCGGCCCTGGTCATCCAGGCCTACCGCCAGACCCACGCCGGCGCGAACCCGACGCCGGCGGTGGTGAAGTCGATCCTCGTCTCCAACACCGACGACATCGGCGCGCCCGCCGACCAGCAGGGGACCGGCCGGCTGAACGCCTACAAGGCGGTGCTGGCGGCCAGGAACTACGACGTGATCAAGCCGCTGGCCAGCACCCCGGTCGGAGTCAGCACCGCCAACCCGGTGCAGCTCAACGCGATCGATCAGCCGGGCACGCCCGAGTCGCTGACCGACACGATCACCAACCAGAGCGGCCGGACCGAGAACGTGTCGCTGTCGACACGGGCGATCGGTCCCTACACGCAGATCGCGAACGCCACGGTCAACCTCAACCTGTTCGACTCGCACACGACCGACTGGCAGGGCATCAACGACAACGTCGAGACGGTGCACTTCACCGTTCCCCCCGGGGAGAACCGGCTCAGCGCGTCGATCGCCTACCAGAACGCGCTGTCCGATCTCGATGCGGGCTACCTGAACGCGCGTGTCCGGCTGACGCTGATCGATCCCAACGGCAAGCTGGCCAGCTACGACCTGCCCCAGGGCGACGGCAACTACGGCAACTCGCAGGTCACCAACCCCGCTTCCGGTGTATGGACCGCCTACATCTACAGCCGCGACCGCAAGGACGGTGGGACCACCGGCCCGGTGGTGTTCGGCGCGAGCGTCGCCAAGTACACGACGTTCGGCACCGTGACCCCATCCTCGGCGACGCTGGCCCCGGGTCAGTCGGTGGCCGCCAACCTGCGGGTGTCGACGCCGTCGACGCCGGGAGACAGCGCGGGCGCGATCGTCGTCGATGCGACGAGCGGCGGCCAGGCCAACGCGACCGCGACGACCGTCCCGGTCACGCTGCGCAGCCTGATCCCCAGCGGCACCAGCTCGTTCACGGGCACGACCACCGGCGGCAACGGACGCGGCGTGATCAGCGGCCAGACGTTCTACTACCAGCTCAACGTCCCCTCCGGGGCGCCCGAGCTCAACGCGAACGTCGCGCTGGCCAACAACCCCAACCAGACGTTCGGGGCGTGGCTGGTCGATCCGGCGGGCGAGGCAGTGGCGTACTCGACCAACGTCGTGGCCGGGGCCACCGCCCTGGTCAACGAGTCGGCGGCGCAGCTGCACACCCTGGCGCCGACGGCCGGGACGTGGACGCTGATCGTCGAATACGGTCCGCAGGCGGCCGGGACCGAGCTGTCACAGCCGTTCACGGTCACCACGAGTCAGACCGCGGTGCCGGCCACCGCGGGCGCTCTGCCGAACTCCTCGGCGACGACGCTGACGCCCGGGACCGCGCACGTCTACAACGTGACGGTGAAGAACACGGGCACCGCGCCCGAGTACTTCTTCCCCGACGCCCGGCTGCCGGGGAGCACCCAGCTGAGCCTGGGATCGCTGGCCGGGTCGACGACCGAGGAGCCGCTCACGGCGACGAGCTCGATCCCCGAGTACCTGATCCCGACCGACAGCACGGCGCTGTCAGAGACGGCGACGACGACGGGCTCCGCGCCGGTCCAGTTCGATACCGGGGCGCCCTCGGGCGATCCGGACATCGTCTCCAGCGCGGGGACGACGGCCACGCTGTCGTTTGACGCCGACCCGCTGTCGCAGGGTCCGTGGGACATCGCGCCGGTGCCGGTCGGACCGTTTGGCGCCACCGGCGCCGCCACCGAGCCGGTGAGCACGAGCGCGACGGTCACCACCGCCCCGTTCGATGCGACGGTCAGCTCGCCGACCGGCGACCTGGAGGCCGACAGCGCCAGCCCGCAGACGACACTGCTGGCAAGTCCCTCGACGTTTGCCCCGATCGAGGTCGCACCGGGTCAGACCGGGACGATTCCGGTGACGATCACGCCGACCGGCGCCGCCGGCTCGACGGTGACCGGAACGCTGTACCTGGATGACTACAGCAGCATTCTGTACACCGCGTTCCTGGATCCGATCGGGGACCAGGTGGCGGCACTGCCCTACAGCTACACGATCAAGTAGCGCCCGGCCTGACCGACGACCGCGGGTCCGCCGCCGGTGGTGCACCGGCGACGGACCCGTCGTCGGCCGGGTCGCGACTCGCTTCAGTTGCTGAAGCTTTGCGCTAGAATCGGCGATGAGATGAACAGCGCTGACACGTGTCCGGTGTGCCGTACCGCGGAGATCGTGTGCGGAAAATGGACGCTGCTGGTGATCCGCGATCTCGCCGAGGGCCGGTCGCGGTTCTGCGAGCTCGAGCGCTCGCTGGCCGGCATCAGCCCCCGCACCCTCTCGCTGCGCCTGCGCGCACTCGAGGAGGAGGGCATCGTCGAGCGCCAGACGTTCCCGGAGGTTCCGCCCCGCGTTGAGTACGCGCTCACCGACAAGGGTCGAGCCCTCGTGCCGCTGATCGAGGACATGCGCGTCTACGGTCGTGAGTGGCTGTCGGGTGAGTGCGCCGACGAGGGCGTCGCGGTCGGCGCCCCCGTGCCCGTCGCCGCCTGATCTGACCCGCGGCACGCGCGCAGACCCGCACCCCTCGCCGCACGGAAAACAGGGTCCCGAGCGCGCCCGCGGTCGCGCAACGTTCGCTGCGCCGGGAGGATCCCGCGCTCGCGCGAGGAATCGTGGCGCGTGCGCAACGCCGCCCTGCATCACCATCTGGAGCGGTTCGCCGTCGACGCCAGCGGACGCCTGGCGGCGCTGGCCGCCTCCGGCGCCGAACTGCCGTTCGAGCTGTGTGAGGAGCCCGGTCGCGGAGCGGCCTCGCTGTATTGCTATCGGCCGCTGACCGCGCAGTTCATCCGCGCCCATCGCGAGCTGCTGAGCGATGTCCCCGGTCACGAGGCGGCCGCGCGAGCGCTCGGGGAGTGCGACGCGCTTGACCTCTACCTGGCGGCCCATGGGGAGGTGCGGATCCCGGGCGACCGGCGAGGGTGCGCGGAGCTCGCGCTCGAGGTCTTCCTGCGGGCGCTCTACTCCGAGCGCACCGATCTGGGCTTTGAGCCCGCGTCCTTCGAGACCGCCTACGCCGAGCTGGAGCGCACCATCTACTGCGACCACGCCGTGGCCACGGTGATCGCGCCGGTGCTCGGGGTGGCCCTGGACCCGGGTACCACCGAGCTGACGCTCGGCGATGGGCTGTCGCTGATCCGCGGCGAGGCGCTGGCCGGCGCCCCGCGCGAGGCGGTGTGGGGCGACGGGGAGGAGCCCACCGTGCTGGCGGTCCTCACCGTCGACTCCGAGCACTCCCCGCACGGCGCCGTGGCGCTGGCGCGGACCCGGTTTCGCCGGGTCCTGAGCGCGCTGCGGCTGCTGGAGCGTGGCGCCTACGTGATGGGGCCGATGGCGTGGGCGCGCACCGAGGGCGCCACCTGGCGCACCGTCCCGATCGGGGTCAGCGGCCGCTGCGGTCACGCGCGGCGGCTCACGGTCGTGTCCGCCGGCCAGGAGGAGGAGCTGCGCGCGTTCTGCCGACTCGTGAGCCGCCAGGGCGCGGGCGGTGGCGAGTTGGCGTGGGCGCTCGCGCGCTTTGAGATGGGCTGCGAGCGGCCGGCGCCGCTGGAGGCGCTCACCGATCACCTGCTGGCGCTGCGGGCGCTGCTGGAGCCCGAGGGCCCGACCAGTGGCCGCCTGGCCCAGCGACTGGCCGCGATCTGTGCCCAGCCCGAGCAACGCGCCGCGCTCGCCCAGCGGACCGCCCGCGCGATCGACCTCGAGCGAGCGGTGATCACCGGGATGGCTCCGCGGCCCAGCCGCGGTGAGCGGGTCGGCGTGCTCGTCGACGAGCTCGCCGACCACCTGCGCGCGATTCTGCGCGATGCCCTGTGCGGCCACCTCGACACCGATCTGTGCGCCGTCGCCGACGAGCTGCTCAGTGAGGCGGCCCAGGCGACCCAGGCGCCCCGGGCGCCGCACGCGGCGGGCATCCTCGGTCGGTAAGCTTCCGCCGCAGCGGGCCGCTCCCTACTCGGTCCCCCATCGTGGAGGCCGGGAGTGTTCTGCCCACCAGGCATGACACCGTAAGTCCTGGGGCTCGTCAGTAGTCAGGGGGAGCGCGATCTGCGCCGGCGAGCGGGCCACGGCCCGCTCGTTCTGCGTCAGGAGCCCGACGGCGCCGGGTACCCTGCTGTCCGTGGCGTCGGTCTACCACCTGGAGCTGCGGTCCTTTCCGCACGTCGCGCGCGCGTTCAACCTCGACCGCGAGACGCTGGACACCCGCTTCGTCAAGCCGTGGGTGGCGGGCGAGATGATCGACTACGACGATCGCCGCTGGGCGCCGGACAAGACCAAGCTCAAGGTGCTCGAGGCCACCGAGATGGTCACGGTGGAGATCGGGCTGGGCCGCGGCTGGGGGGAGGCGACGCGCCGGGCGCGCGACGTCACCGACGTCGTGGTCGCCGAGATCCATCGGGGCGCCGACGCCCGTCCCGAGGTGGAGGCGCTCAAGGCGGCGATCTCCGAGGTCGCGACCCGCTCGGTGAGCTTCGGCGACGTGATCGCGCTGGCGGGCGCCGCGCATCCGTTGTGGCGCGCCTCCGAGCAACTGTCGCTGGCCGAGCAGGCGGTCTGGGAGATGCTGCACCAGCAGCGGCTGGAGATGCTCGACGCCGAGGCCGCCCTCGTCGCGCCGGAGCGCTGGCAGCCGATCGTGCTCAGCTGGGCGACGTGGACGGGCACCGGGGACGAGGACTGGTCCCTGCGGGTGCCCGCCGCCGGCGCCGCGGGTTAGCGGTCCATCAGGCGACGACCTCGGCGATCAGGCGCTCGCGCTCGGCGTCGGAGGCGAACAGGAACGCCCGCACGCGTTCCAAGCCGGCGATGTCGTGCACGTCGCCGTCGAGCTGAGGGACCTGGATGACGGTGTGCTCGTGGACGTCGTCGAGCTCGTCGAGCAGCCGCCTGAGGTTGCGGTGGTCACGGCGCGCGAGCAGGTGGTAGTCGGCGAACGTCATCGACACGCGGTCCGCCAGGCCGGCGGGGAGCTGCTGGGCGAGCGCCGCGGCGACGTCGTCGGGCTCGCGGTCGCCGAGGCGGTCGTGGTGGACACGGTTGACGATCACCCCGGCAAACGGCAGCCCGCCGTCCTTCAGGGTGCGCCGAAACCAGATCGCCTCGTCGATCGACGGCGCGGCGGCCGAGGTGACGAGCACGAAGGCGGTGCTGGGCGCCGTGAGCATCCGCTGCACCTCGGCGGCGCGCGCCGAGAAGTCCTCGGTCATGTCGCCCAGCAGGCCGAAGAACGTCGATAGGTCGCCGAGCAGGTCCAGGCCGGTGACCCGCCGCAGCGCGCCCAGCAGCGGCGAGGCCCCCCGGCCCAGCACCCGCATGCCCAGACCCGCGGGCCGGATCAGGGTCCTGACCGCCGACCCCTCCAGAAACGAGGTCAGCCGGCCTGGCGCCTCCAGGAAGTCCAGCGCGTTGCGCGACGGCGGGGTGTCGAGCACGAGCAGGTCAAAGCCGCCGTCGCGCTGGAGCTCGTAGAGCTTGGCCACCGCGGTGAACTCCTGGGAGCCGGAGACCGCCGTGGAGAGCTCGCGGTAGACGCGGTTGGCCTTGATCTCCTCGGCGCGCCCGGGGTCGGGCGCCACCCGGTCGATCAGCTCGTCAAAGGTCCGCTTGGGGTCGAGCATCATCGCCCACAGCTCTCCGGAGCAGTCCTCGCCCAGGCGCGCGGGATCGACGCGGCGGGGCTCGTTCTCCAGCTCGTCGAGGCCCAGGGCGTTGGCCAACCGGCGCGCCGGGTCGATCGTCACGACCGCCACCTTGGCCCCGCGCTGGGCCATCCCGAGGGCGACCGCCGCCGAGGTCGTCGTCTTGCCCACCCCGCCCGAGCCGCCGCACACGCAGACCCGCTTGCCCTCCAGCAGCTCCGCGACGCTCACCCGAACACCGGCTCGCGCCCCAGGGCGTCGGCGAGCGTATCGAGCTGCGCCGGCCCGATCGCCTCGGCGAACACGTAGGGCAGCCGCGCCACCGGGGCGTCGAGTTGTGCGCACAACCGCTCCAGCTGCTCACGCTGGGCGTCGGCGCGCGTCTGCTGGGAGAGCGCGGCGCCCAGCGCGGCGGCCGCGGGCGGCGACGCACACCGCGCGCGCGCCCGCGTCAGCCGGGTGCGCTCGGCAGACGTGAAGCGCTGCGCGTACAGCGCGTTGACGATCACCGCATCCAGGGCCGGCCCGTCGTCGGCCAGCTCGCCGGCCAGCCACAGCGTCTCGTTGACCGGCATCTCCTCGGCGGTGGCGACGGCGAGCACGGCGGTGACCCGGGAGTCGGCGATCGTCGCCGCGATCCGCTGGGCCGTGGTGGCGATCGGCCCGACACGGGCGATCTCGGCAAACGTCCGCGGCGTGCGCAGGATGCCGATCCCGTGCCCGGCCGCCGGGGAATCGACGATCACCAGGTCATACGGCGCGGCGTCGCTGGTGCGGCGCTGCAGCTGAGCCAGCTCCCAGACCTTGCCCATCGTCAACAGCTCACGCATGCCGGGGGTGGCCATCGCGAACGCCTGGAAGACGCGGCTGGCGCCCAGCGCCTGCCCGAGCGGGCCGGTCTTGACCCGCAGGTACTCCTCCATCGCGCGCTCGGGATCGATCGAGATCGTGAACAGGCCGTCGGCGAGCGCGACCTCCTCGAACACCTCGCCGCTCTGATCGAAGCTCTGGCGCACCCGGTCCTGGCCGGCCAGCTCGGCGACGATCGTGCGCCGGCCGGCGCGCGCGGCGAGCAGGCCGAGCGCCGTGGCCACCGTCGACTTGCCGACGCCACCCTTGCCGGTGACGAAGATCAGACGGCGATCGAGAAGTCCGGGCACGACATGTGAAGACCTTAGGACACCTCCTGGAAAAGGAATTCCCGCACAACCTCCGAATAGAGCCGCGTATGCGTTCCCGACCCATCGGAGCCCGAGCTCAATGAAGGTGATCGCGCTGGCCAATCAGAAGGGCGGCGTCGCCAAGACGACGACCACGCTGAACCTCGCGGTGGCGTTCGCCGAGGAGGGTCACCGCGTGCTGTGCTGTGACATGGATCCGCAGGGCAACCTGACGATGTCCCAGGGGATCGACCCCGACACGCTGGAGAAGTCGATGTACGACGTGCTCGTGAGCCGCATGTCGATCCGCGAGGTGATCGCCAAGCGGGAGATCGACATCGCCTGCGCCTCGATCGACCTCGCCGGCGCCGAGATCGCGATGGCCGCGATGATCGGCCGCGAGCGCTCGTTGCAACGGGCACTCAAGGAGGTCGTCGACGACTACGACTTCGTGTTCATCGACACCCCGCCGAGCCTGGGGCTGCTCACGATCAACGCGCTGACGGCGTCAGACAAGGTGATCGTCCCCGTCCAATGCGAATATCTGTCGATGCGCGGCCTGATCCAGCTGCAGAACACGCTGGCGATGATCCGGGAGAACCTCAATCCCGACGTCGACATCGAGGGGATCCTGCCGACGCTTGTCGATCTGCGCACGCTGCACGCCAAGGAGGCGATCGAGCTGCTGGAGGAGAACTTCGGCGATCGGGTGTTCGCGTCGCGGATCCGCCGGACCGTGCGCTTCGCCGAGGCGCCGGTCAAGGGCATGTCGGTGCTCAAGTACGAGCCCGACGGCCTCGCCGCCCACGCCTACAGACAGCTCGCCAAGGAGGTCCTCGCACATGGCAACCGGTAAGCGCGCGAGCATGCGCGAAGGTCCGCTCGCGGACCTGTTCCGCAAGACCACCGAGGACGCCCCTGAGAGCCCGCCCCACCCGTCGCTGGACGCCGAGCACCACAGTCCGGCGCCGGCCGAGGAGGCGGCGGCGGCGACGCCGCAGCAGCGCCTGCGCAGCGCCTTCTCCTCAGACATCCCTGAGGACATGCTCACGCTGGGCCCGCCCGTGCCCGACGTCTACGCCCGCACCGAGCGTGAGCTCGGCGCCGAGCCGCTGGCCGTCGCATCGACGGGAGGCCCGGTGCTGCGCGTCGTCGGGGTCGGCGGTGCCGGCGTCAACGCCGTCAACCGGATGGTCGAGGCCGACGTCGCCGGGGTCGAGTTCCTGGCGATCAACACCGATCTGCAGTCGCTGCAGCTGTCGGCGGCCGACGAGACGCTGCACATCGGCGACTCCGTCACCCGCGGGCTGGGCTCCGGCTCTGATCCCGAGCTCGGCCGCCGTGCCGCGCGCGAGGAGTACGACCGCATCAAGGCGATGCTGCGCGGCTCGGACATGGTCTTCATCGCCGCCGGCGCGGGGGGCGGCACCGGAACCGGCGCCGCGCCGGTCGTCGCCCAGATCGCCCGGGAGCTCGGCGCGCTGACGGTCGGGATCGTCACCCGCCCGTTCCAGTTCGAGGGCTCGCGCCGGCGCGACCAGGCCGAGGCCGGGATCGCCGCGCTGGGCGCCGAGGTCGACACCCTGATCGTGGTGCCCAACAACCGGTTGCTGTCGGTCCTGGACCGGGGCGTGTCGATGGTCGAGGCCTTCCGGGTGGCTGACGACGTCTTGCGCCAGGGGGTCCAGGGCGTATCAGACCTGGTCACGCTGCCGGGCCTGATCAACCTCGACTTCGCCGACGTGCGGACGATCATGGCCGAGGCGGGCAACGCCCTGCTGGGCATCGGGATGGGCACCGGCGAGCGCCGGGCGATCGATGCCGCCGAGCAGGCGGTCGCCTCCCCGCTGCTGGAGACCAGCATGGAGGGCGCACGCTCGATCCTGCTCTCGATCACCGGCGGCCGCGACATCTCGCTGTGGGAGGTCAACGAGGCCGCCAAGGCGGTCGCCGAGGCCGCCCACCCGGAAGCCAACATCATCTTCGGCGCGATGATCGACGACAAGCTCGAGGATCAGGTGTGGGTCACCGTCGTGGCCACCGGCTTTGGCGAATCGCCCTACCGCCGACGCGACGCCGACCCGTTCGCCGCGCATCCGCGGGTCGATCAGGCGCCACCCGCGCGTGAGCCGGCGCGCGCGCTGCGCGAGCCCGCCGGCGGCGTCGGGGCCGTGCGCGTCACCCGCACCCGGCGCTCGACCCAGGATTTCGACGTGCCCGAGTTCATGCCCCGCAGGTAGCCCGGCCGTGACCGACGCGCTCGGCGTCGTCGCCGCCGGCCACCCGGTGAGCGCCCGGGCCGGCGCGGAGGTGCTGCGCGATGGTGGCAACGCCGTCGACGCCGCGCTCGGGGCGATGCTCGCCGCGCTGGTCTGCGAGCCGCTGCTCACCAGCCTGGGGGCCGGTGGCTACATGCTGAGCGTCACGCCCGGCCGCGCGCCGGTGCTGCTGGATTTCTTCGTCGAGGCGCCGGGTCGTGGCGCGCCCGCCGCGGCGCCACCCGGTCGGTCGCCGTCAGACGTCGCGACGACGGCGCTCGTGCCGGTCGACATCTCGTTCGGAGACGCGGTGCAGATCTTCCATGTCGGCCCCGCGTCGGTCGGCACCTACGGCTTTCCGGCGGGGGTCTGCGAGGCGGCCGCCCGGTTTGGCAGCGTGCCGCTGCAGCGCCTGACCGCGACCGCGGCGCGGCTGGCCCGCCGCGGGGTGGCGCTGACCGAGCCGCAGGCCCACATCGTCAGGCTGCTGGCCGGGATCGTCACCACGACGCCCGAGGCCGCGGCCCTGTTCGCTCCCGGGGGCCGGCTGCTCGCGGCCGGGGACACGCTGCGCCAGCCCGAGCTGGGCGATGCCCTGGAGCGTCTGGGGGCCGAGGGAGCGGCGCCGTTCTACACCGGCGACATCGCGGCGGCGATCGTGGACTGGTTGGGCGACCGCGGCGGCCTGCTCACCGCCGAGGATCTGCGCTCCTACGCGGTGTGCCACCGCGAGCCGCTGCGGGTCGACTACCGCGGCCGGCAGGTGCTGACCAACCCGCCCCCCGCGCCCGGAGGATTGCTGATCGCGCGGGCGCTGTCGCTGCTGGACGATGTCGGCTCACCGCCGCCGGTGACCGCGGTCGTCGACGCGATGGCCACCGTCCAGGCCGAGCGCACCGAGGCGTTCCTGGACGGCCTGCGGGATCCCGGCTTTCCCGCTCGGTATCTCGGACCGCGCGGTGGGCGGCTGGGATCCACGACCCACGTCGCCGCGCTGGACGGGGCCGGCGGGGCCTGCTCGGTGACCTGCTCGGCCGGCTCGGCGTCCGGGGTGATCGTGCCCGGCACCGGCGTGCATCTGAACAACATGCTCGGCGAGTCAGATCTCAACCCCGAGGGGTTTCACCGCCATCCACCCGGACGGCGGATGCCGAGCATGATGTCGCCGACCGTGCTCATGCGCGACGGTCGCGCCGAGCTGGCGGTCGGCAGCGCCGGCTCCAACCGGATCCGCTCGGCGGTGCTGCAGACGATCCTGCGCAGCGTCGACGACGGGCTGCACGCCCAGGCGGCGGTCGACGCCCCGCGCGTGCACTACGAGGACGGGGTCGTCTTCGCCGAGCCCGGCGTCGACGTCGCGGCCCTGGAGCGCGCCGGACGCACGGTCCAGCGCTTCCGTGAGCGCAACCTGTTCTTCGGCGGCGCCCAGGCGGTCGCCCGCACGCCCGGCGGCGAGCTCAGCGGCGGCGGAGACCCCCGGCGCGGCGGCGCAGCGGTGCTCGCATGACGTCACCGCGCCGGCCGCGCCTCATCGGTATCTCATCCATGACCGGTAGCCTCGCCGCCTCGTGATCGCGTTCGCCGCCGCCCACCATCTGATCACGACCTTTCAGGCGATCGTGCTCGGCCTGCTGCAGGGCGTCACCGAGCTGTTCCCGATCTCCAGCCTCGGCCACACCGTCCTGTTCCCGACGCTGTTTCGCTGGCACAACATCGTCGCCTGGCAGTCCCAGCGCGAGTCGCCGTGGCTGGCGTTCATCGTCATGCTCCACGTCGGCAGCGCCGTCGGCCTGCTGGCCTACTTCTGGCGCGACTGGGTGCGGATCATCCGCGCCTTCTTCGCGACCCTGGCCAAGCGCCGGATCGAGACCCCCTCGGAGCGGCTGGCCTGGCTGATCATCGTGGCCACGATCCCGGTGGGAGTCCTCGGCCTGGCGCTCGAGCGTCCGCTGCGCGACCTGTTCGCCCGGCCCCTGGCGGCGGCGATCTTCCTGATCGTCAACGGGTTCATCCTGCTCGGCGGCGAGCGCTACCGTCGTCGCGCCGAGCAGCGCACAGCCACCTCGGCCAGCGGCCACCCCGCCGCGGCGCGCCGGCTGGAGACGCTGGAGTACCGGGAGGCCGCGATCATCGGCACCTGCCAGAGCGCCGCCCTGGTGGCGGGCATCAGCCGCGACGGCGTCGTCATGACCGGCGGTCTGCTCCGTGGCCTGGACAACGCCGACGCCGCCCGGTTCGGCTTCTTTCTCGCCACTCCGCCGATCCTCGCCGCCGGGCTGCTCAAGCTCTCCGAGCTGACCGGCCCCCGCGGCGACGGGGTGCGCGGCGCGGCCCTGATCGCGGCCGTCTTCTCCGCGCTGGCCGCGGTCATCACCGTGCACTTCCTCAGCCGCTACTTCGAACGCGGCAACCTGCGCCCGTTCGCCGTCTACTGCCTGCTGTTCGGCGCCTTCATGGTCGTCTTCACGCTGGTCGCCGGCGCACCCTGACGCCGGTCCCTTCAGTCAGCCGAAGCGGACCTTGCCGTTGGAACGTGCCCGGGCCTGCGCGCGATCGACGAAGTCCAGGCGCCGGGAGGCGGCGCGAAACAGGCGGGTGGCGAGACGCAGGCGTGCGTTCTCGGAGCGCAGGTCCAATAGCCCCTGCTTGGCGTCCAGGCCGAAGTCGACGGTCGCCGCCATCCCGTAGGCGTCCAGCTCGGCGAGTTCATCGGTGTCGGGCTCACGGTCGGTGGCGCGTCTGACCAGCTCGGCGTAGACCTCCCGCGCGGCCTGCGTGGCGTCGGGGTCGGGTTCCTCAAGGCGGTCCTCCAGGAACTCGACGATGCCGGCGGGGTAGGGGAGATGTCCCTGGCGTTCGACGATCCGAAACGGTCGGGTGCCACGGGCGAGGATGTTCATGCGCCCGTCGTCCATGCGCTCGAGCACCCGCTCGATCTCGCAGGCGCAGCCGATGTCGCGCAGACCGTCGTCGGAGATCCACACGATCCCGAACTCGCTGGACCCCTCCAGGCAGACGCTCATCATCGCCTGGTAGCGCTCCTCGAAGATGTGCAGGGGCACCAGCTCGGACGGCAGCGCGACGAGGCCGAGGGGGAACAGCGGGAACTCCTGCACCACCTCCGGGGCCATCAGCTGCGCCGGGCGCTGAGCAGGAGGTTGTAGAAGATCGCCGGCGGCAGCCGGGGCTCGAGCAGACGCTCGTCCAGGCGCTGGAGCATCAGGTAGCCGTGGAAGGCGTACTGGCGCCAGAGCATCGGCACGTCCTCGGGGTCGGCGGAGGCCTCCAGCGACCGGTTGAACCAGCCAAACCAGTTGGCCGCGAGCTCCTCGCCGCGCACCTGCACATCGACAAACCCGGCACGTCGGGCGTGACGCGACAGGTCGCCGGGGGAGAACGCGTGGATGTCGACGAACTGCTCGAGCTCGTGGTCAGAGCGCCCGCAGCCGGGTCGGTGCCCGTCCGTGGCGTCGGGAGCCGGCGCCGGGCTTGCGCGCAGCAGCGCGCGCCACACCGGGGCGACGACGGCGGCGCCGCGCTTGGGCAGGGCCGCGATCCGGTCTCCGACACTGGAGGGCTCCCCGGCGAACACGATCCGTCCCCCGGGGCGCAGGACGCGGTACAGCTCGGCGAACGCGCGGCGCAGGTTGGGCAGGTGGTGCAGGACCGCGTGTCCGAGAACGAGGTCAAAGCTCTCGTCGGCGAACGGCAGCGACTCGGCGTCGGCGCGCGCCGCCTTGACCTCCAGTCCCAGACGCTCGGCATTGCGGTTGAGCGTGGCGATCATGCCGGGTGAGATGTCGGTGCAGGTGGCGCTGGTCACGACCGACGCGCGCAGCAGGTTCAGCGAGAAGTAGCCGGTGCCGGCGCCGATCTCCAGCGAGCGCTCAAAGCCCACGTCAAGCTCCGAGCCGAGCGCCTTGCGCAGCTTGCGCAGCACCTGCGCCTGGCCGATCTCGCCGAAGTCGATCCCCCACTTGGTGTCGTAGCTGTCGGCGGCGACGTCGTGATAGCGGGTGTTGACGTCGCGGATCTCGTCGGCGGTACGCAGCGCGGTCATCCCGCGGCGGACATTAGCCTGTTGCGACATATGGCCACACAGCTCCATGTCCAGCGTGACCAGCCCCCCGGAGTCCCTCCGCTGCATCTCACCGGAGAGCGGACGCTCCCCGACGTGCCGGCTGAGAACTACTGGTATCGCCGCCACCTGGCCGTCTATGAGTGGATCGGCGCACGCGTGCTCGGAGCGCGGGTGCTCGACATGGCCTGTGGCGAGGGGTACGGCTCGGCGGTGCTGGCCCGCGGCGCGGCCTCGGTGCTCGGCGTCGACGCCAACCCCGAGGCCCATGAGCACGCCCGCCTGCGTTACCGCTCCGACAACCTACGCTTCGAGCGCGGGATGGTGCAGACCCATGGGACGCCGGGAGCCTTCGACGCCGTCGTCTTCCTGCAGACGATCGAGCACGTCCAGGACCCGCTTGAGGTCCTGCGCCACTTCCGCGAGCTGCTCGCGCCCGGCGGGACCGTCTACGTCTCGACTCCGAACCTGCTCACGCTCGCCGGCCCCGGCGCGACCAAGTCCGATAACCCGTGGCACATCCGGGAGTACCGTGCCCACGAGTTCGACGCCCTGTGCCGGACCGTGTTTGACCACGTCGAGCTGCTCGGGCTGGTCCACGCGCGGCGGCTGCGCGCCCATGAGCTGGCGCTGCGCGCCGGGTGGGACACCGTCCATGCGCGGTTGGGGCTGACCGGTTGGTTCTATAACCGCTTCACGCCGGCGATCTCGGCGCGCGACTTCACCCTGCGCGTCCACGGCCTGGAGCGCGCGCTGGACTTTCTCGCCGTCTGCCGGGCCTGAGGTCATGTCCCGGGAGAGCCCGGATCCGCCTGCGCCCGGGCGCCGGCGCCATCGCAACCGCCCCCGCCACGCGGTCACGCTCGCGGCGATCGTCGTGTTGTTCGTCCTGATCACGCTCGTGCATCGCGGCTCAGACGCCAAGTCCTCGTCGCTGCCGGCGGGGCACTGGGGCGCGACGATCGCGTGCCTGGAGCGCGACACCCTCAACACGGTGACCGACGCCAACGCGCCGACCGGGGCGGTGCCCGACTCCCACACGACGGAGGTGGTCGTGACCAGTCGCGTCCCGCACCGTGAGCTGGCCGTGATCCGTGACGCGGGCACGGCGGCCGCCGCGCGGGCCGCGGCTCGCCGGCAGACGCTCGGCGAGCCGGCCGGCAGCGTTCACGTGGCCGGGTCGATCGCCTGGGCCTTCAGCGAGGGCGGCGACCCACCGCACGCCTTCGCCAACGCGGGCCAGATGACGCTGATCGACTTCTGCATCGAGCCTCACGCGCAGTGACCGGCCCCGCGCCCATCCTACGCTCCGGGAGTCGGCGCCCTGAGCGACTGCTCGCCGGCCACCCAGGTCATGTTGCGCCCCGCGCGCTTTGCCTGATAGAGGGCCTGGTCGGCGTCGCGGATGATGGTGTCGGGTTCGTCGTCGGGCTCGGCGGACCTGACCCCAGCCGAGCACGTCAGGGGCCCGACTCCCGCAAACGACTCGCTCGCGAGCGCGACCCGCGCGCGCTCCGCCGCGGCGTAGGCGCCCTCGCTGTCGGTCTCCGGCATCAGCCAGGCGAACTCCTCGCCCCCGATCCGGGCTGCGATCTCGCCCTCACGCGCATGGGCCTTGAGCAGCTCGGCGACCCCGACCAGCACCCGGTCCCCCTCCGGATGGCCGTGCTCGTCGTTGATGCGCTTGAAGTCGTCGAGGTCGATCAGCACGAGACTGAGGTCACGATGGTGGCGCTTGGCGCGCGCCAGCTCGGCGGTGAGACGCTGGCGAAACGCACGGCGGTTGGGCAGCCCGGTCAGCGGGTCGCTTGACGCCTGGCGGGCGAGCCGATCCCACGCTTCGGCGTTGGAGATGGTCAACGCGACCAGCGCGGCGAAGCGTTCGAGGCGGGCTTCGGCCCCGTCGGGGATCGACTCGTTGGCGTAGGCGGCTCCGAGCGCGCCCCAGAGCTCGCCCGCGACCACGACCGGGGCCGCGATCCCGCCCGACGAGCTCAAGGCGCTCATCAGCGGAGCGATCGGATCGGTCGCGCTCGCGTATCCGCCGTCGATCCGCGCCATCCGGCCGGTCTGAAACACGCGGGCGGACGCGGTCACTCCGTCGAGCGCGAACACCGCGCCGGCGAGGTCGGTTCCGTCGCGCGTGCGGCCACCGAGAATCGTCCCCCGGTTGGTCGCGGCGTCAAAGCGGCTGACGGCGGCGGTCTGGGCCTCAAACAGACCGGAGACGTGCTCGGCGACCGCTGCGAAGACCGCGCTGGGCGGCGCGTTCTGGGCGACGAGCATCGCGATCTCGCGCAGCGCGGCCTCGTCGGCGTCACGTTCGGTCAGGGTCCGGGTGGCGCGCCGCTCGCGTGTGTATGACTGACGGAGGATCACGCTCGCCGCCGTCGCCAGGCACAACCCGAACGCGAGGACCAGCCACGGCAGCAGCGGGAGGCGGGTCGCGGGCACCGCCGCCCAGACGGTCCATCGCCGTCCCGCCACGGCGATCGTCGTCCGCGTACCGCGCGGCGGCTCGCCCGTCGACAGCAGGACGGCCCCGGCGTCGTGGATCGTGAGGCGTACGCCCGGCATGTGTGAGGTCACCAGATCGGCGAGCTGCATGGCCTGGTAGGTCGCCGTGACCCAGCCCAGCAGACGTCCGCGGGAACTGCGGACCGGGGCGTAGACGATCACCCCGAAGCGGTGAGCCGGGTTGGGGCCCGAGAGGAACTGCACGGGTGGAGTGGCCAGCTGGTGACGGGTGCGAGCCGCTCGGTCAAGCAGCGCACGCCGCAACGGGTTGGGCGCGAGATCCACACCGAGCCGCGGAGGGTTCGGCGCGGTCTGTGACCAGTCGCTGAGGACGAGATGGATCGGGCGCACCGCGTCGGGTTGGACCACGCCGGGCCTTGGGGCCTGGAAGACCCGGATGCCCGTCCGGCGCTCGAAGGAGGCGAGATCGCTCTGCGTCACCGGTTCGATGAAGCCGGCGCCGTGGGCGACCGGCTCGCTGGTCACGATGCTCGCCAGGACCGGCCAGCGCCCGTGCAACCGACCGCCCTGTGCACCGATCACCGCTGCCAGGGTGCGCTCCCGTTCGAGCACGTCGTCAACGGATTGGCGCAGCAGACCGACCGCCTGGCGCCGCAGGCCGAGCTGCTGCGCGTGCTGGCGCTGCACGTCGTCGCGCTGCAGCACCCCCGACACCGTGAGCACCGCCGCGACCAGCGCCACGCCGACCAGCCACCAGAGTTCAGCGAGACGGCGCACCGATGGTCATTCGACACAACGCCCCAAGGACTTGAGCTTTCGTGCTGCGAAGACCGGCGTCCGTCGCCGCCGTGCGCCGGTCGTTCTTCAGCTTCCGCCCGCCAGGCAGCCTGTCGCCCCCACCGCCTCGAACGTGGTGACGGTGCAGTAGGCCGCGGTCGGGGTGTAGCCCCACATCGTCAGGAAGGGCAGCAGCGGGTGCTTGATCGCGGCGATCGACTGGGTGAACGACGGGCTTGCCACCAGCTGCCGGTAGACAACCGTGTTGTCCCACACCCCCGGGATCGGGAGATAGTTGACACCGTTGGCGGCGGTGGCGTTTGTCGGCTGGTTGGCGGCGGTCGCGATGACGAACGTGGCGTAGCCGCCGCTGGTGACCGCGTTGGCGTCGTCAACGCAGCTTCCGATGGTGTTTGACGGCGTCAGGTACGTGCACATCGACCAGTACCGGACCTGGCGTCCCGCCTGCCACGGCGGCTGCCCGGTGTCCGTATCCGGGAAGGTCGGCGCCTTGATCCTGATGACGACGACATCGTTGACATTCGGGTAGATGGTGGCCCCGAGGTAGCCGGCGTCCAGGTTGCGGTTCGTCGAGGAGCTCAGCGCCGTGTCCGGGGACACGAAGTACGGCCGTGCGAGATGTCCGGGCAGCACGTTGGCGCTGACGGCCTGGGTCGACCGCTTCGCGGAAACGGGGGAAGGCGCTGCCAGTGCGTCGGGGGAGAGCTTTGCCAGTGCGTTGGATGACGAGCTCGGCGTGGGGCTGTAACACGCAGTGCCCGTGGACTGGACCACGCCGTTGAGCGACGTGGTGTCGGTCGGCAGACCCACACCACCGGTGGGATCACCTGGCACGTTGGAGTCATAGATGCGATAGATGAGCCGGAACGCTCCACCATCCGTCGTCCCGGTGTAGATCGTGTTCGCCGCGGGGGTGGCCGGAGCGGTCCCGGCGACGACGTGAAGCGTGTAGGTGCCGGCACCGGTCTGACCCACCTGGAACCGGTTCACGCCCGAGTCGGGCGTCAGCTGGGCGTCATAGATCTGCGACGGAGCGGGCGGCGGTTCACCGTTGGGGTCATCCAAGCCGAAGGACATGTAGCGCGCTGTCGGAAAGGACCCCTGGAAGGTCATCTCCGCCCCCGGGACCGAGGTCATCGTCGTCTCCCAGTAGCTCGCGTAGGCGTCGGTCAGCGATCCGCCGCCGCCGGTGAGCTCAACCTGCCAGGCACAGCCACTGCTCACCACGTCGGCCCGCGCCGTCCGGCGTGCGGACGCGATCGGACTCATCACCGCGGCGAGTCCGAGGGCGAGCGCCAGCGTGACGCACGCCGCCGCGGCCAGCCTCGACTGTGACGACTGAGGAGAGCTGATTCATGCGCAGGAGACTCCATCCACATCTGATCCTCGCGGGAGTCCTTCTCGGCCTCCTCGCCGTGACGGGATCCGCGTCGGCCGCCACCGAGCTGCGGATCGCCTCGGAGGTTCGGAAGGTGACGCTGTCGGCAGTACTTCGTGTCTCCCCTGGCTCACCTTCGCTTCGCAAAGCCCGGCACGCAGTACGTGACCCTGCACGTCGATCTCGTGTACCGGGCCAGCCTGCTCCGCGCCGGGTCGATCAGCTTGGGCGTCGTCGCCAACGGCTACTGAGCTCAGGACCCTGCCGACAGCGCGACAGCCGTAGGTCGAGCCCGGCGCGCGCCGCGCCGCCGGTAGGCTGCGCCGATGTCCCAGGGCGAGCTCGCGATCGTCCTGCATACGCACATGCCCTACGTCGAGGGGTTCGGGACGTGGCCGTTCGGAGAGGAGTGGCTGTGGGAGGCGATCGCCTCCAGCTATCTGCCGCTGGTGACGCTGCTCGATGCCCAGCCCGGGCCGGCGCCGATCACGCTGTCGCTGACCCCGGTGCTGTGTGACCAGCTCGCCCATCCCGGGGCGATGGCGCGCTGCCTGACCTTCCTGCGCGAGGTCCGCCCCGAGTCTCATCGGCGCGACGCCGCGCAGTTGCGCAGGCGCGGGGAGTCGGGGCTGGCCGCCGAGCTGGATCGCTCGGCCGCCGAATACGCGGCGGCGGCCGACCGCCTGGCCGCGTGGGAGCGCGATCGCCCCGGCGGGCTGCTCGGTGCGCTGGGCGCGCACGCAAGCTGGACCTCGTCGGCCACGCACGCGGTGTTGCCGCTGCTGGCCACCGACGCTGGCGTCGCGCTGCAGCTGCGCACCGGGATCGGCTCGCACCGGCGCCGGTTCGGCGTTTGGAACGGCGGTTTCTGGCTGCCGGAATGCGCGCACGTGCCGTGGCTTGACCCGGCGCTGGAGGCGGCCGGGGTGCGAGCGGCCTGCGTGGAGCTGACGGGCCGGTTCGGGCTCGGCGACGCACGTCACCTGCGGCCGCTGGCCACCGGCGAGGGGCCGGTGCTGTGGCCGGTGGACCGGGCGATGATCGCCCGCGTGTGGGGGGCCGGCGGCTACCCCTCGCACACTCCCTACCGCGACTATCACCGCTACACCACCCACCGTCACCGCGTGTGGAGGATCGACGGCGGGCCCTATGACCGGGCGGCGGCGCTTGCCCAGGTGCGGCTCGACGCCGCCGCGTTCATCGCCGCCGCGCGCGAGCGGGTCGCCGGCGGGGGCGTCTGCGTGTGCGCGGTGGATACCGAGCTGCTCGGGCACTGGTGGTATGAGGGCGTTGCCTGGCTGGGCGAGGTGCTGGAGCAGGCTCCCGCGGCCGGGCTGGCGCTCACCACGCTCGACGATGCGCTGGCGCGACACGAGCCGCTGCCGGCGCCGGCGCTGGGTCCCCACGCGACGAGCTGGGGCGAGGGCGGCGACCTGCGGACGTGGAGCGGGCCGGCGGTGGCGCGCTTTGCCTGGCGGGCGCGGGCCGCCGAGCTGGCCCTGGGTGATCGTCGCCGGCCCCCGCCCGCGCGGGCGCTGCGCGAGTTGCTGGCGCTGCAGTCCTCCGACTGGGCGTTTCTCGCCGACCGCGAGCTGTCGGGCGACTATCCCGAGCAGCGCGCGGCCGCGCACGCGCGGGCGCTGGAGGAGGCGCTCGGAGACGACGGTCTTGCCGCGCGGCTGCGCGGTCTGGCGCCCGAGCTGGTCGGCTGGGGTTGACCTCAGACCTGGCGGACGCTCACGCCCAGCGCAACGTCCGGGGGGCGCGGCGCATGCGGATCAGCTTGGCCGGGCTCCCGCCGACCACCGCGTTGGGCGGCACGTCGGTGGTCACCACCGAGCTGGTACCGATCACCGCGTTGTCGCCGACCCGCACGCCGCGCAGCAGGCAGGCGCCGTAGCCGATCCAGACGTTGTGTCCGACGTCGACGTCGCGTTTGTAGATCCCCTGATCACGGATCGGCCGCTCGACCTCCACGACCCCATGATCGAAGTCGATCATCATCACCCGGTCGGCGATGATGCACTCGCGGCCGATCGAGATGTGCTGGAAGGCCGAGATCGTGCATTCCTGGCCGAACACCGTCTTGGCGCCGATCCGCAGCTCGCCCTCGTGGACGCGGACCTTGCAGCCGTGGCCGATCCACGACCAGCGGCCGAGGTGCACGCGCGCGTCGGGGCCGATCTCGAATCGCACGCCGGGCCCGATGAAGCACAGCCCGTCGGTGGTCAGCCGTCCGCGCCAGCGCAGCTTGCACCACAGCCAGCGCGCCACCAGGACCAGGTAGCGCACGTGCAGCATGCGGTTGGCGGCGGCGAAGCGCAGCAGCACGATCGGGCCGCCGCGCAGGGGCGGGGGACCGACGCGGACGATCGCCGGCACCGGGGTGGGCGCCGCGGGGAGCACGGAGGTGTCACTTGGACGCGTGGCCAAACCGAGCAGATCCTACGCGGGGCGTGCGTGCGCCGCCGGGCGGCGCCGGAGCCGGGCTCTGGAATGATGGTCGGCGCCATGTCGCTCCCCGATCCCACCCCCAACCGGGCCCCCGAACGCACCCTCGCCCAGCGCCTGCTCAGCGGCGACCGCCGGGCGCTGGCCCGCGGAATCTCGCTGGTCGAGCGCGACGACCCCGCGGGCCGGGAGCTCGTGCGCGAGGTCTATCCCCATACCGGTCGGGCCGCCGTGGTCGGGTTCACCGGACCGCCCGGCGTCGGCAAGTCGACCCTGCTCGGTGCGCTGACGCGCCACGAGCGCCGGCGCGACCGCACCGTCGGCGTGCTGTCGATCGATCCCTCCTCGCCGTTCACCCACGGCGCGTTGCTCGGCGACCGCATCCGGTTGGTCGACCACTTCCTCGATCCGGGCGTGTTCATCCGCTCGATGGCGACGCGCGGCGCGCTGGGGGGCCTGAGCGAAGCGGCGCTGCAGGGGGCGCTGTTGATGGATGCCGCCGGACGGGACCTGGTGCTGCTGGAGACCGTCGGCGTCGGCCAGGCCGAGGTCGACATCATCGATCACGCCGACACCGTGGTGCTCGTCCTGATGCCAGGCTCGGGGGACTCGGTCCAGGCGCTGAAGGCGGGGGTGATGGAGATCCCCGACGTGATCGTCGTCAACAAGGCCGAGCACGCGCTCGCTGCCAGCATGGTGCGGGAGATCAAGGGCGTGCTCGCGCTCGGTCCGGCCCGCCCGTGGACGGTGCCGGTGCTGCGCACCGAGGCGGCGCGCGGGGAGGGAATCGAGGAGCTGGCCGAGGTCCTGGAGACCCATCGCGCCCACCTGGAGGCCGAGGGGACGCTCGCGGAGCGCCGCCGGCGCCACCTGATGAGCGAGGTGCTGGCGGTCGCGACCCAGCGGATGCGTCGCGAGCTCGAGGCGTCGCTGGGCGAGGACGCCGGCGTCCAGCAGCTGCTCGATCAGGTCGTCGCTCGGCAGCTGGATCCGGCCAGCGCCGCGGCGACGATCCTGGAGCGGCGAGACGAGCGCCGGCGAGCTAGAAGCTGAGCGCGAGCTCGGTGAGCAGCCGGACCCCGAACCCGGTCGCGCCCTTGTCCAGATAGGGGGCGCGCCCGTCGTCGCCGACCCCGGCGATGTCGAGATGGGCCCACGGCTGATCGCCGGCGAAGTGGTGCAGGAACTCCGCGGCGGTGACCGCGGCGGCCTCGCGACGCTCGGTGCGGTTGGTGATCTGGGCGTAGCGGCCGTGCACCATCTCGGCGTAGGCCGGGTGCAGCGGCAGCCGCCACAGCAGCTCGCCGGTCCGCTCCCCGGTCTCGAGCAAGCGCCGGGCGAGCGCATCGTCGTTGGCAAACAGTCCGGCGTAGATCGATCCCAGCGCCGTGACGACACCGCCGGTGAGGGTGGCGACGTCGACGATCGCGTCACAGCCCTCGCGGCGGGCGTGGGTGATGCAGTCGGCGAGTACGAGCCGGCCCTCGGCGTCGGCGTTGTTCATCTCGATCGTCGTGCCGTCAAGAGCGGTGAGGATGTCGCCCGGTCGCATCGCGGCGCCGTTGATCATGTTCTCGGTCGCGCCGATCAGCGCAAGCACGCGGACCGGCGCCTGCAGCTGCGCGAGCGCGGCGACCGTCTCCAGGACCGCGGCGCCACCGGCCATGTCGAACTTCATCGAGATCATCGAGGCCCCCGGCTTGATGTTGAGGCCGCCGCTGTCGAAGGTCACCGCCTTGCCGATCAGCGCCAGCCGTCTGCCGGTCGTCGTCGCCGACGACCCCGGTCGCCCCTCGTAGCGCAGGATGATCAGCCGGGCGGGCTGCGCCGAGCCCTGGGCGACGGCGGCAAACGCGCCCATGCCGCGCTCGCGCAGCTCCGCCTCGTCGAGGATCTCGCAGCTCAGCGTGTCGAAGCGGTCGGCGAGCGCGACCGCGCGGTCGGCCAGCGCCGACGGCGTGAGCTCGTTGGGCGCCATGTTGCCGAGGTCGCGGGCCCGGTTCTGAGCGGCGGACAGGACAGCGGCGTGATCGACGGCGGCGACGGTCTCGGGATCGGGCGCACCGACGATCTGGAGCTGCTCGAGCTGTGCGGGCGGGTCTGCCGGTGCGCGCCGGTAGCGGTCAAAGCGGTAGGCGGCCAGCACGGTGGCGCAGACCAGCGCGTCGGCGATCTGCGCCGGGGCCGGGTCGCTCGTCGCCGGCAGCTCCCAGGCCAGACGACGCGTGCCGAGCTCCGCGGCGCGTCGTTGCACCGCGGCGCCGGCGCGCCGCGCCACCTCGGGATCAAAGCGCGCGCGTGAGCCGAGGCCGACGACGATCAGCCGCCGCTGGCCCTCGTGGGTGACGGCGAGATGCCGCGCCCGGGTGCGGGCCTCACCGCGGTCCAGCAGCTCGGCGACCGCCGCCGCGTGCGCGCCGCCCGGCGGCTCGTCGTCGAACACCCCGACGGCGCACGTGTCCGCGTCGCCGGAACTCGAGGGATCGGTGGTCGCGCTGACGTGCACGGGGACGCTGACGGTACCGGTGGATGGTCGACCCACCGCGCGGGCGCCCGCCATTAGGATGCTGCGTGCACCGTCAGCCAACCCCGGAGTCTGAGACCGCATATGCCCAAGACCGTCATCCTCTCGGCCGCCCGCACGCCGATCGGCAAGCTGGGGGGAGCGCTCGCCTCACTGGACGCCACCGAGCTCGGTGGCGCCTCGATCAGGGCCGCCCTGGAGCGCGCCGAGGTGGCGCCCACCGACGTGCAGCACGTCGTCATGGGACAGGTGCTGCAGGCCGGTCAGGGCCAGATCCCATCGCGCCAGGCTCAGATCAAGGGCGGGATCCCCAGGGAGGTCAGCTCGGAGACGATCAACAAGGTCTGCGCCTCGGGTATCCGGGCGGCGGGGATCATCGACGCCGCCGTCCGCGCCGGTGATCTCGATGTGGCCGTCGGCGGCGGGATGGAGTCGATGTCCAACGCTCCCTACCTGCTGAAAGGGGCGCGCTTCGGCTACCGCATGGGCGACGGCAAGGCGATCGACGCGATGATCAACGACGGTCTCACCAACCCGTTCAGCGGCAAGCACATGGCCCAGGAGGCCTCCGAGGTCGCGGCCGAGCTGGAGATGACGCGCGCCGACATGGACCGGTGGGCGCTGCGCTCCCACGAGAAGGCGATCGCGGCCACCGACGAGGGTCGCCTGCCCGAGGAGATCGTGCCGATCACGATCAGCTCCCGCAAGGGCGACACCGTCGTCGAGGTCGATGAATCGCCCCGGCGTGACTCGACGCTGGAGTCGCTGTCCAAGCTGCCGCCGATCTTTCTCAAGGACGGCTCGCACACGGCCGGCAACGCGCCGGGCGTCAACGACGGCGGCGGCGCGCTGGTGCTCGCCTCAGACGAGTGGGCCGCGGCCAACGGCAAGACGGCGCTGGCGACGATCGTCGCCCAGGCGGCGGTCGCCGACGACTTCGCCTACCTGGCGCGCACGCCGGCCAACGCCGCGCTGAAGGCGCTGGCCAAGGCGGGGCTGAGCGCGTCCGATATCGACCTGTGGGAGATCAACGAGGCGTTTGCGTCGGTGACGCTCAATTCGCTGCGGATGCTTGAGATCGACGAGGACACGGTCAACGTCAACGGGGGCGCGGTCGCGCTCGGGCACCCGATCGGCGCCTCGGGAGCGCGGATCCTCGGTTCGCTGATCCTCGAGCTGCGCCGCCGCGGCGGCGGCCTGGGCTGCGCGGCGATCTGCTCGGGCGGCGGTCAGGGCGACGCGATGATCGTCGAGGTTCCCGCTGGGTGAGCTGGGCGGCTGACGTGCCCGACGCAGAACGACCCGAGCCGGGCGCCGGCGCGGCGTTCTTCGACCTTGACAAGACCCTGATGCAGGGGTCCTCGGCGTTTCAGTTCGCCCGCGCGGCCTACCACGACGGGCTGATGGGCCGGCGGCAGCTGATCGCCGACGGATGGGCCAACCTGCGCTTTCGCATGCGAGGGGCGACCGACGCCGACTCGCTGGCCCTGCGCGAGCGCATCGCGGCCGGCCTGGAGGGGACGCGCGTCGTCGACCTCGAACGACTCGGGGCGGCGGTGCTGGCCGGGGTGCTGCCGCGCATGTATCCCGAGATGCTCGCCGTCGCCCACGCCCATCAGGACGCCGGCCGACGCGCCTACATCGTCACCGCCGCCTCTCAGGAGCTGGCCGAGATCCTCGCCCGGGTGCTCGCCTTCGACGGGGCGATCGGCTCGGAGATCTCCGAGGCCGTCGACGGCGTCTACACCGGCCGCCCGACCGGCGTGTTCGTCTACCGCAGCGGCAAGGCGCAGGCGATCGCCGAGCTGGCGGCGCGCGAGGGAATCGATCTCCAGGCGTCATACGCCTACTCGGACTCCGAGTCCGATCTGCCGATGCTGCAGTGCGTCGGACACCCCGTCGCGGTCAATCCCGACGGCGCGCTGCTGCGGGTGGCCCGCGCGCAGGGCTGGGAGGTCATGCATCTGGACCGGCTCGGCCGGCGGCTCAAGCTCGTGGCGGCGCTGAGCGGCGCCGCTGCGGCCGGCGGGGTGATCACGGTGGCGATCGCGCGGCGGATGGGGCCGTGGCAGGTGCGCCCGCGCGCGTGGGGTCGCCCGACGGCGTTGCGGCGCCCGGCCTGGCCCTGACCCCCAAGGGGCTTTCGCCGGTACACTTGCGGCCCGGCGCGGGCCGCCCGCGACCGTCCTCATGACCGCCGCGTCCACCGATAAGAAGATCCGCGTCGTCGTCGCCAAGCCCGGCCTCGACGGGCACGATCGGGGGGCCAAGATCATCGCTCGCGCGCTGCGCGACGCGGGCATGGAGGTCATCTACACCGGCCTGCACCAGACCCCGGAGCAGATCGTCGAGACGGTCATCCAGGAGGATGCCGACGCCGTCGGGCTCTCGATCCTGTCCGGCGCGCACATGACCCTCGTCCCCCGGATCCTGGCGTTGATGGACGAGCAGGGGATCGACGACGTGGTGGTCACCGTCGGCGGGACGATCCCCGCCGACGACGTGGCCGAGCTCAAGCGGCTCGGCGTGGCGGAGGTCTTCACCCCCGGCGCCGCCGCCCAGGACGCGATCGACTTCATCCGCGGCGCCGTCCGGGCGTAGGAGTCCCGCCGCACCCAGCCGATTGACTCGTCAGTCAACAGGGTATGATCGAGCCGCGAACGTCCTCAGACAACGCACGCGAACGTGGGGCCGCATGCCCCGCGCTGAAGATTGATAGGAGGCCACACCTTGAAGATTTGCGTCCTGGTCAAAGAGGTTCCGGACGCCGCCGTGGAGAAGCGCATCGACCCCGGTACGGGGCGCATCGATCGATCCGGCGAGCGCAACCTCAACCCCTACGACACCCATGCGATCGAGGCCGCGATGCAGATCCGCGAGGGCGGGGCCGTCGAGGTCGACGAGATCGTCGCCGTGACGATGGGCCCGGGCACCGCGACCCGCGCGCTGCAGAAGGCCGTCTCGCTCGGCGCCGACCGCTCCCTGCACCTCTCCGATGACGCGTTGGCCGGCTCGGATGTCGCGGCCACCGGCTACGCGCTGTCCAAGGCGCTGGAGAAGGAGTCTCCCGACCTCGTGCTGCTCGGTCAGCAGTCCGATGACGGCGAGTGCTACACGATCGGCGCCGTCGTCGCCGACCACCTGAAGATGCCGTCGCTGACCCAGGTGATCAAGATGGATGTCGCCGGCTCGGGACTGACCTGCGAGCGTCAGGCCGAGTACGGCTATGACACCGTCGAGATCGCGCTGCCGGCGGTGATCTCGGTCGGAGATGCCATCAACGAGCCGCGCTATCCGTCGCTGAAGGCGATCATGGGCGCCAAGAAGAAGCCGCTGGAGACGGTCGGCGCCGCCGACATCGGCATCGAGACCGCGCTGGTCGGCGCCGCGGGATCCCGCGTGCAGTGCGGCGATTTCCACGACCCGCCCGCCAAGTCCGCGGGGCAGATCATCGAGGATGAGGACACCGACGAGACGGTCGAGAAGATCGTCGCCTGGCTTGACGAGAGGAAGCTGATCTAGAGATGGCTGACGTTCTGACCTACGTGCTCCACTACGAGGGCGCGTTCAACAAGAACTCGCTGGGCGCCGTGTCCGAGGGCGCCAAGCAGGCGGCGGCGATCGGCGGCGAGTGCCACGCGGTGGTCGTCGGCGGCGATGACCTCACCGACGAGCTGTGCCAGACGCTCGGCGCCTACGGCGCCACCAAGGTGTTCCGCGCGAGGGGCACCGAGGGGCTGGCGACGCCCGTGATCGACGCGATGGCCAAGGTCATCGACGACCACGGCCACGGCTACGCGCTGTTCGGCGGCGGCCTGCTCGGCTTTGAGATCGGCGCCGGCCTGGCCGCGCGCAAGCAGGCCGGGGTCACGATGGAGGTCATCAGCATCAAGGCGGAGGGCGGCAAGCTCGTCGCCGAGCGCCCGATCCTGCAGGACTCCAAGATCTCAGACTCCCACTACCAGGGCGACCTGGGGATCATCATCGGGCGCATCAACGCGTTCGAGATCACCCACAACGACGGCGCGACCGCCGAGGTGGTCGACGTCGAGGTCGACTACTCGCCGTGGAACGACCAGGCCAAGATGGTCAGCCGCGGCGAGCAGCGCGGCGCCGACGTCGACATCGAGGGTGCCGACATCCTCGTCGCCGGCGGCCGCGGCCTGGGCAAGGCCGAGGGCTTCGAGCTCGCCGAGTCGCTGGCCAAGGCGTTCGGCGGCAACACCGCGGTGGCGGCCACGCGTGCGGTCGTCGACGCCGGCTGGTACCCGTACGCGGCGCAGATCGGTCAGACCGGCAAGACCGTCTCGCCCAAGCTGTACCTGGCGGCCGGGATCTCCGGCGCGATCCAGCACAAGGTCGGGATGCAGTCCTCGGAGAACATCGTCGCCATCAACAAGGACGCCAACGCGCCGA
>CAZZYU010000027.1:0-4378 GCA_964658375.1 uncultured Acetobacteraceae bacterium
CCTTCTGATTGCCGATGTCGTCGACCACCGGCATCTGGCGCCCGGACTGCTGGAACGCGCCCATCACGCCCGGAGCCATGTCGGCGACCTGGAGCACCCCGGCGATCGGACCCGGATGAGTGCTCAGGTACTGGAGGGTCTGACTCTTTGCCGTGGCGACGCTGAACTCGCCGGTGACGTTGCCGACGGCCTTGACCTGCGGGCATCGCTTCATGACGGCGGCAAACGCGGCGCTCGCCTCGTTGTCGACCTCGATGCCCTGCAGGCCGTGCACGATCACGACGTTGCCCTTCTTGCCCATCAGCTGCATCGTGATCGCCGCGCTCTGGGCAGCGCCTTCGTAGTTGTTGGGGTCGACGTTGATCGCGGACTTGATGGCAGGGCCGCCGAGCACCGTGACCACCGGGACGCCCTTGGCGGCGATCCGGTTGATCGGACCGGCGAACGCATCGGCCTCGCCCGGCTGGGCGATGATCAGGTCAGCGCCGGATTGGGCGGCGGCCGACAGGTCCTGCAACTGCGCGGGAACGTTCAGCGATGCCTGGGTCACCACGCTGACGCTGCTGATCTCCGGGCTCTGCTTCAGCCGCGCCTTGATCGAGTTCACGGCGATCGACTGGAAGTCGCTGTCCAGTGGACCCCAGACGATCGCGACCTTGTACGGCGGTCCGTGGCTGGGCTTCCAGTGAGACCAGCTGCTGGCGAGGATCGGCTGGAAGAAGTTCTGGTAGGCGACCTGCTGCGCGCTGGGAAGCGCGGCGACGACCTTGTCGGGATCGCGCAGCGGATTGGTCGGCACGCTCCCGCATCCGCTTGCCGCCGGCGTGGTCACCTGGGCCGCACCGCCGTTGGCGCTGAGGTGACTCGTGCTGGAGTGCGCACCACATCCGGCGGCGGTCAGCGTCGCCAGCAGGATGACGATCAATGGCACGCCGCGACGGCGTGTGCGACCTAACAGACCCGGCATCAGCAGTTCTCTCCTCGGTTGCGATCCGCCCACAAGTCAGCGTCTGACCCACGGCGCAGCGCAACATACACGAAGGTTGAGTGCCAATCAAGAATCGAGCGGCAGGCGGGCCCGGTCCCCGTCCTGCTCGCCGCCGGCCGGCGCGACGACCGACTCCCGGGCGCCGGCCCTGCGTCGCGCCGTGCTCGACGGGCGAAAGAACTCCGGATCGACGCTTCCGGGATCCAACTCGGCGACCTGCTCCAGGGTGCCGTGCAGCGTGTCGGTGAGCAGGGTGAGGATCTGAGCGCGGGTGACGGCGGGCGTCTCCAGCCACTTGCGGCCGGCGCCCAACGAGAAGCCGACCCAGCCCCGGAGCGCGACGTAGAGCAGCGGCGACGGCTCCGCGATTCCCATCCGCTCGGTCAGTCGTTCCACGGCGCGCTCCTGCCGAGCGTCGGCGATCGCGTTGTGGTCGACCTCGGCGCCAGACCCCGCCATCAGGACACTTGGCGGGAATTCGGCGAGGCCGAAGAGGAAGAGCTCGAGCTCCTCTCGCAACCAGCGCGCGGGGTCTCGGTGGGTGTTGGCGGCGAAGGCCGCCTCATGCTCGTCGGAGATCCGGGCCATGACCTCCTCCCAGAAGCGCTGCTTGGTCTTGAAGTAGTGAAACAGCAGGCCCTGGGCCACGCCCGCCTGCTCGGCGATGCGCTCGGTGGAGACCTCGGAGTAGGTGCCGCGCGCGAATTCGCGCACGCCGACGTTCAACAGGCGCTCCCGGCGATCGGTGGGGCGTTTGCGAGCGGCGATGGCAGTCAGCTTAGCCGGACCACGGCCGCTCGGCCAGCGCGGCGAGGGCGGCGTGCGTGCCCGAATCTTGATTTGCACTCAACCTTTGGTACGGTGCCTCGCAGAGAGAGGAGATGTAGTTTGGCCGTGTCATCCCATCCGACGCAGGGGCCCTCCATCAGCGCCAGTGCAAACGACCCGTTGCTGCGGGTCGTCGATGTCCGCAAGGCGTTTGGTCCCACCCAGGCGATCGCACACGCGACGTTCGAGTTGCGCGCCGGAGAGGTGCACGCGATCGTCGGCGAGAACGGCTCGGGCAAGAGCACGCTGGTGAAGATCCTCGCCGGGATCCACCGACCCGACGCGGGCACGCTGGCGCTGAGCGATGGCGAGCACTCCGGACTGCCGGATCCTCGGTCGGCACTGCGAGCCGGCATCGCCACCGTGTTCCAGGAGGTGCTGGTCGTCGAGGCTCGGTCGGTGCTGGAGAACGTGTGGCTCGGCCACGAGGGGTTCCTGCGCTCCGGGCTGGCACCGGCATTCAAGCGCGAGCGGGCCGCCACCGAGCTGACGGGGCTGCTCGGCCGTCCGCCCGCGCTCGACGCCCCGGTCGGGATGCTGTCGCTGAGCGAGCGCCAGACCTGCTGCCTGGCCCGTGCGCTGGTGCGTGACCCCCAGGTGCTGCTGCTCGACGAGGCGACCTCCGCACTCGACGTCGCCACCCGGGAGCGGCTCTTCATCATGTTGCGAGAGCGGGTCGCCGGCGGCGCGGGCGTCGTGTTCATCTCGCATCGCATGGACGAGGTCGCCGAGCTCGCCGATCGGATCACGGTCATGCGGTCGGGCCAGACCGTGGCGACGCTGTCCCGCGGCGAGGCCGACTCCGACGAGCTGGTGCGTCTGATGACCGGCGAGGACCGGCTGACGGTCGGCAGCCGTCCCGCGCCGCAGGATCGCCGGGTCGGCGAGGTGGTGCTGCGCGCGCATGACCTGGTGCTGGCGCCGGGCCGGCCGCCGGTGCAGGCGGAGATCCGCGCCGGAGAGCTGGTCGGCATCGCCGGCCTCGAGGGCCACGGGCAGGACGCGTTCCTGCGCGCCCTGGCGGGAAGCGCCGGGGACGGCGAGGGCACGATCGAGTGCGATGGGCGCTCCATCCGCTCGCCGCGGGATGCGGCCGCGGCGGGGATCGCCTACGTCCCGCGCGAACGCCGCGCCGAGTCGCTGTTTGAGAGCAAGTCGATCCTGGAGAACTTCGCCCTGGCGACGCTGGGGCGCGACGCACGCCACGGCCTGCTCTCCGCACGCCGCACGCGCGCTCGCTTCGCCCAGTACGCAGAGCGGCTCGGGATCGCGACCGGCGACCCGTCAGACCTGATCACGTCGCTGAGCGGCGGCAATCAGCAGAAGGTGGTGATGGCCCGCTGGCTGGCGACCGATCCGCGCGTGCTGCTGCTCAACGATCCGACGCGCGGCATCGACCTGCGGACCAAACGCGATGTGTACGCGCTGCTGCGGGAGCTGGCGAGCGCGGGGCTGGCGGTCGTGATGCTCTCCACCGAGGTCGATGAGCATGTCGAGCTGATGGACCGGGTGCTCGTGTTCCGCGAGCACGGCCTGGCCACGGAGCTGACCCGCGGCGAACTGGACCGGGCGCGACTGGTGTCGGCGTTCTTCGGCGAGGCCGTCGGTGTCTGACCGTCTCACCCGGCTGCGGCGCCAGCCGTTCGGGTTCGCGCTGTTGCTCTCGCTGCTGCTGCTGGCGGCCACGATCGTCGCCCAACCGAACTTCGCCAAGCCGTCCAACCTGCCCGAGGAGCTCGCCACGCTCGCTCCGTTGGCGCTGGCGGCGATGGCGTCGACCCCGTCGATCGTGTCCGGCGGCGGAGGCCTCGACGTCTCCGTCGGGCCGTTGATCGTGCTCATGAACGTGGTGTTCGTCAGCTGGCTGCTGCGGGGCGGGATCACCAGCGGCTGGCTCGACGTCCCGATCCTGCTCGCGTTCGGCGCGGCCATCGGAGTGGGCAACGGCTTCCTCGTGACGCGGCTGCGCTTTCAGCCGGTGATCGCGACCCTGTGCTCGCTGTTCATCATCAGCGGCGTGGCGCTCAAGATCTCGCCCAATCAGCTCACGGCCCCGCCGAACTGGACGACGAGCATGATCGGCATGGTCGGACCGCTCCCGGGCGCCGTCTACCTGCTGGCGGCGCCGGCTCTGATCTGGTTCGCCCTGAGCCGGACGCCGTTTCATCGCGCGCTGTATGCGGTCGGCGGCAACGATGCGACGGCCTACTCCGCCGGCGTCAACGTCACCCGCACCCGGCTGCTCGCCTATGGGCTCAACGGCCTGTTCGCGGCGATCGGCGGGATCGCGTTCACGGTTCTGGTGCAGAGCAGCCAGGCGGCCTCCACGACGCTCTACACGCTGGTGGCGCTGGCGGCGGTCGCGCTTGGCGGAACCCCGCTGTTCGGCGGGCGCGGCGGGATGCGGTGCTCGTTCCTGGGCGCCACTGCGCTGTACCTGGTCCAGACACTGCTCTCCGCGGCACAGATCTCCTCCAACTGGCTCAACGTGGTCTATGGAGTCATGCTCGTCGCCGGAGTCGTCGTCGGCGCGCGTGTCAGCCGGGTCGGTCCGGCGGTGGC
>CAZZYU010000027.1:4478-18490 GCA_964658375.1 uncultured Acetobacteraceae bacterium
TCGCAACGCCGCGCGCCGGTGCTCCAGCTGGCGGCATTGGTCGCCCTGTTCATCTACGGCTTCTTCACCGTCGACAACTTCGGCGAGGGTCCGAACATCCGGGCGATGCTCGTGCTGGCCGCGATCCTCGGAATGGCGACGATCGGGCAGACGCTCGTGTTCATCCTCGGCGGTCTGGACCTGTCGATCGCCGGCTTCCTGTCGGCATCGGCGATCGTCCTCTCACAGCTGTGCGGCGTCGATCACTGGGCGTTCCTGCCGGCGCTGCTGGTCATCCTCGTCGCCTTCGGCGCGCTGGGATCCATCAGCGGCTGGGTCTGTCACCGCTACTCGATCCAGCCGCTGATCGTCACGCTGGGGATGGGCTCGATCGCCCTCGGCGCGTCGGTGGTATTCGTCAACGGCACGATCACCGGGAGCGCCCCGGCGTTCCTCAGCACGCTGACCGCCGCGGATGGCTCCACGTTCGGGCTGGCGGTGCCACCGGTCGTGTTCATCTGGGCACTGGTGGCGATCGTGCTCGCGGTGCTGCTGCATCGCACCGTGGCGGGCCGCCAGCTGTATGCCACCGGCGCCAACCCACGGGCCGCGGCGCTGGTGCGGATCCCGGTGAGGCGGGTCTGGATCGCCGTCTTCGCCGCGAGCGCGATCTTCTCCGCGATCGCCGGGGTGCTCCTGGCCGGTTTCTCCGGCGCCGATCAGGGCGTCGGGGATCCCTTCCTGTTCACGGGGCTCACCGCGATCATCGTCGGCGGGACGACGGTGATGGGCGCGCGCGGGGACTACACGCACACCGTCCTCGGCGCGCTCATCCTCACCGAGCTCAACGCGATCCTGACCGCGCACAATCTCAATTCGGCCGATCAGCAGATCCTCTACGGGGCGCTGATCCTGCTCGTGGTGGCCAGCTACGGGCGAGAGACGCGGCTCAGCGACCGCGTGTGAGCTGAAACGCCGGCACACGCGGGTGGCCGTCGAGCTCCCTGAGCTGACCGTCGCCGACGCGGGTGCATGGCACGCATGGCTGGCCGCACACCACGCAGACAGCGACGGCGTGTGGCTGGTGCTGGCCAAGAAGCAGACGACCGTCCCCACCCGCCTCACCTACGACCAGGCGCTGGAGGAAGCACTCTGCCACGGTTGGATCGACGGTCAGGTCCGCCGCCGCGACGAGCGCACCTACCGTCAGCGCTTCACTCCTCGACGCGCTCGCAGCGCCTGGTCACAGCGCAATGTCGGACTCGCGCAGCGCCTGATCGCCGAGCGCCGGATGGCGCCCGCGGGGTTGGCCGCGATCGACGCGGCCCGCGCCGACGGACGCTGGGAGATGGCCTATGCCGGCCAGGCGAGCATCGAGGTGCCGGCCGACCTCGCGGCCGCGCTGGCCGCGCAGCCCCGCGCCCAGGCGGCGTTCGATCGCCTCACCCGCCTGAACCGCTACGCCATCCTGTACCGCATCGAGCAGCGGGCCGTCCGCTCCGATACCCGGGCGCAGCGGATCGAGCGGTTCGTGGCGATGCTCGCGCGCGGGGAAACCCCCTATCCCCAGCAATAGGAGCGTGATGAGCACCGCACCCCAGCTTCCGGCACCGAGCACGACCTCCGACACACGCGCGCGCGCCGCCGAGGCGGCCGCCGCAGCTCCGGGGTGGGCCGCCACCGCCGACGCTGACCGGGCCCGGGCGCTGCGGGCGGTGGCCGACGCGCTGGACGGCGCGAGCGACGAGCTCGTCGTCGCGGCCGACGCCGAGACCGCGCTCGGCCAAGCGCGACTGACCGGCGAGGTGGCGCGCACCAGCGGGCAGCTGCGCATGTTCGCCGAGCTGATCGAGCGCGGAAGCCACCTCGATCCGGTGATCACCGAAGGCGATCCGGCGACCGGCCGGCCGGACGTCCGCCGGATGCAGGTCGCGATCGGACCAGCAGCGGTGTTCGCGGCCAGCAACTTCCCGTTCGCGTTCTCGGTGGCCGGGGGCGACACCGCCTCGGCGCTGGCCGCGGGCTGTCCGGTCGTGGTCAAGGCGCACGAGGGCCACCCGCTGACCTCTCGCCTGACCGCTGATCTCGTATCGGGCGCGCTGCGCGATGCGGGCTGCCCCGACGGCGTGTTCTCGATCGTGTTCGGCCAGTCGGCGGGCGCCGAGCTGGTCGTGTCGCCCGAGATCCGGGCCGTCGGCTTCACCGGCTCGCTGGCCGGAGCCACTGCGCTGACGGCCCTGATCCAGACGCGGGAGGATCCGATCCCGTTCTTCGGCGAGCTGGGCAGCGTCAACCCGGTGGTCGTGCTGCCGGACGCGGCGACGCAGGCGGCGTCGGCGATCGCCGACGGCTACGCGCAATCGCTGACGCTCGGCAGCGGGCAGTTCTGCACCAACCCCGGGCTCATGTTCGTCCCGGACAGCCCCGCACTGCTGGAATCGATCGCGGAGGCGATCGCGACCACCACCGGCGCGACGATGCTCACGCCGCGCATCCGCGATCAATACGAGACCCGGGTCAGCGAGCCGGCCTGGAGCGAGCTCGTGCAGCTCGGCCGCGGGACGGCCGGCGGCAGCGAGGCGCCCGAGCCCCAGGTGCGCACGGTCGCGCTGGAGGAGTTCGCGCAGCGGCTCGGCGCGTTGACGCAGGAGCGCTTCGGCCCGGCTGGGCTGATCGTGACCTACTCCGACATCGAGGCGCTGCTGGCCGTGCTCGGGCAGCTGCCCGGGTCCCTGACCGGCTCGGTTCACGCGCGGGACGCAGAGCTCGACCTCGCCGCGCGCGTCGCGCAGGCGCTGCGTCCCCGGGTGGGCCGCCTGATCTTCAACGGCTGGCCGACCGGGGTCGCCGTGTGCTGGGCGATGATGCACGGCGGACCGTGGCCGGCGAGCAGCGCCCCATGGTCGACGTCGGTCGGCGGCCGGGCGATCGACCGCTGGCTGGTCGCAGTCGCCTATCAGGACTGGCCCGACGAGCTCCTGCCCGCGCCGTTGCGGCGCGCCAATCCCCGGGGGCTTGACCGGGTGGTGCAGCCGGCGCCGCGGTGACGGATCACTCCGCCGCGGCCCGCTCCTTCTCGCTCACGATCGAATCGAACAACCCCGCCAGCTCGCGGATGACCCGCTCGGCGACCTCCAGCTCGGCGTCGCTGTAGGAGGCCAGCCGCTCCTGCCACAGCGCGCGCCAGCGGGCGGTCTTGGCCTCCAGCAGCTCCCGGCCGCGGGAGGTGAGCGAGACGATCATGACCCGCCGGTCGGTGGTGCTGCGCGCGCGGGCGACGATCCCCGCCTGCTCCAGCTGGTCGAGCATCGCGGTCACGCTGGCCGGGTTGAGATCGGCACTGCGCGCCAGCTCGCCGGCGGTCAGCTCGCCGCGGGCGCCGAGGGCGTGCAACGAGCGGATGTGGGCGTGGGTGAGCTCGCCGGGAGCGTGCTCGCGGCCGCGCAACCGGCGCTCGGCACCGAACATCTGGTTCATGGCCGCGCGCAGGTCGTCAAGCGCCGGCCGGATCTCCGCGGCGCTGGTGGTCATACCGCCTCCAGCACCGGTTCCCTGGTGACCCCCGGATCGCTGGGAAGCTGCTCGGCCTCGGCGGCCGCGGCTCGCGCGTTGATGCGCTCGATTCGGGCCAGCGCCAGCGTCGGCACCAGCGCGACCAGCGTCACGCCCATCACCCACCAGTAGGTGTGACCGAAGCCCGTGGCGACGGCCGCGGACGTATGCGCTCCGGTGATGTTGTGCTGGAGGATGACGGCGATGATCGCGGTGCCCAGGGAACCGCCGACGCGCTGCAGCACGGTGAGCTGCGGGCTGGCGTCGTTGACCTGCTCCGGGGTCAGCACGGAGAACGCCGCGGTCATCGCCGGCATGATCGCCAGGCCGACGCCGATTCCGCGCACGAGCATCGCCGCGCCGATCAGCGCGTACGGGGTCGTCGCGGTGACCAGGACGAAGGGAATCGTCGCCACGGCCATCACCAGGCCGCCGATCAGCGACGTCCGTCCCGCGCCCAGCGTCGTGGTGGCCCGCCCGGACAGGAACATCCCGAGGCCACCGCCGATGCCCTGGGGGATCAGCAGCAGGCCGGTCTTCAGCGCGTCGTCGCCCTGGACGGTCTGGAAGTAGAGCGGGATCAGGATCATCGCGCCGAACAGCGCCGCGCCGAGGCAGAAGGTGACGACCGTGGCCGAGCGGAAGGCCGCGTTGCGAAACAGGCTCAGGTCCAGCAGCGGGCGGGCCACCCGCTGGGAGCGCAGCACGAAGCCCACCAGCAGCAGCACCCCGACGATCACCGGGATCACGACCGAGGAGGAGACGAGGCTGCCCGCGGTCTCACTCTCCGACAGGCCGTAGGTGATTCCGACGACGCCGGCCGCGGCGAGCGCCAGGCCGACGACGTCCAGGCGCCCGGCCTCGTCGGTGCCCGCCGCATCGTGGGGCAGCAGCCGCAGCGCGAGGACGAGCGTCAGCGCGCCGACCGGCGCGTTGATCAGGAAGATCCACTGCCAGCCGATCGTCTGCAGCAGCAAGCCGCCGAGCGTCGGACCGAACACCGGGGCGAGCACGATCGGCACACCGATGAGGCTCATCACCTTGGGCAGATTGCGAGGCCCGGCGGCCTTGACGAGAATCATCTGACCGATCGGGGTGAGCATGCCGCCGCCCACGCCCTGCAGCACGCGGAACGCGATCAGCTCGCTGCTGCTGGTGGCCAGCGCGCACAGCGCGGAGCTGAGGGTGAACACGACGAGCGCGATCAGGTACAGGCGCCGGGCGCTGTAGCGGCGCACCGCCCAGCCGGTCACGGGGATGACCGCCGCCAGCGACAGCAGGTATCCGGTGACGACCCACTGGATCCCCGCCAGCGAGGAATGCAGGTCGATCGAGAGATCGTGCAGCGCGACGTTGACGATCGTGGTGTCGAGCACGGACATGATCGCGCCCAGGATCACGACGATCGCGACGCGCATCACGTGGGGCTCGATCCGTGGCGCGGGGTTCAGCGCGGAGGTGGAGGATGAATTCATTTCGCCGTCCAAAACTTAGGTGCCAAAACTTTCGGTGTCAAGATATCACCTCGCCGCGCGACGATCGCGGTTGCGATTGCGGTTATGGGGGCGAGACGGCCGAGCGGGCGAAGCGGGACGGCTGAGCGAGCCGAGCGGGGCGGCGGGAGGTCAGCCGCGGTCCTGCAGCCAGGCGAGCACCTCGGCCGCATGCCCGTCGGGCGGGAACACCGGATAGAAGACGTGCTCGATCCGCCCGCCGTCGATGATCAGCGTCAGCCGCCGGTAGAGCGTCATCCCGGCGGTCTGGAAGGTCGGCAGCCCCAGCCCGCCGGCGAGCACCAGATCGGCGTCGGAGAGCATTGGGAACGGCAGCTCCAGGCGCTGCGCGAGCTCACGCTGGTACGGGGTGTCCTGGGTCGAGAGGCCGTAGACGGAATTCGCGCCCGCCGCGTGCAGCTCGGCGTGCTGGTCGCGGAACCCGATCGACTCCGGCGTGCATCCGCGGGCGCCGGGGATCTCGTTCCAGCCGTCGGGGAGATCGACTCCGGGCCGGCCGGTCATCGGGTAGACGTAGATGACGGTGAGGCCGGGGCCGAGGCGCGACAGGTCGACCGACCTGCCGTCGCTGGCCGGCAGGACGAGTGCCGGCATCGAGCGGCCCGGCAGGTGGTCGGCGGCGCCGTCGTCCTCCGGCGCGGGCAGGTCGGCGGGCAGTGAGGTGTAATCCGACATCCCGCCTCATCGTACGTGAGCCCCCGGCCCAGCCCAGCCCTGCCGAGCCCCGGTCAGCCGGCGAGCCCGTGGGTGTAGGCGTAGTGGACGGCCTGGGCGCGGTCGCGCGCGCCGATCTTGGCGAACAGGTGGTTGATGTGGGTCTTGACCGTCGCCGCCGACACCACCAGCTCGGCCGCGATCTCGCCGTTGGACAGCCCGCGCGCGACGAGCCCCAGCACCTCGGCCTCCCGCGGGGTCAGCTCGTCGGGCAACGGCGTCGCCCGCGCGGTCGCCGCGTCACGCGCGGATCGCTCTCGCCCGCCGGCGGCGGCACCGGCGCTGGCCGCCTCCAGCAGCCGGGCCTGGACCTGGGGATCCAGGAACGCGTGGTGGGCGGCGGCGGCCTGGACCGCGCGGGTGATCTCCGCGATCCCGGCGTCCTTGGTCAGGTAGCCGCGGGCGCCGGCCTGGAGCGCGTCGAGGATCGAGTCCTCGTCGGCGTGGGTGGTGAGCACGACCACCTCCGGACACCAGGCCCCCGGGTCGACGGCACGGATCCGCCGCGTCGCCTCCACTCCGTCGAGGATCGGCATACGCAGGTCCATCAGGATGACGTCCGGACGGTGGCGGGCGGCGAGTGTCACCGCCTCCTCGCCGTTGGCCGCCGCCGCGACCGGGGTGACGCCGGCGGCCACGTCCAGCAGTGTCATCAGCCCCTCGCGCACGAGCGCCTGGTCGTCGACGACCATCACCGTCACCGCGTCGCTCATGTCGTCCCCGCGGGCAGGCGGAGCTCGACTCGCCAGCCGCCGTCGGCGGGCCCGGCGCGGAGCGTCCCACCGAGCGCCTCGGCGCGCTCGCGCATGCCCTGCAGGCCGTAGCCGCCCCCGGCCCCCGCCTCCACACCGGCCCCCGCCGGCGGACCGGCGGGCACCGCCACCGCGGCGGACCGGTTCTCGACCCCGAGGACGACCGACCCGTCGACGTCGATCTCGACCGTCACCGACACCTCGGCCCCGGGAGCGTGCTTGTTGACGTTGGTGATCGCCTCCTGGACGGCGCGCAGGACCGCCTGGCCGACGTCGCCGGTCAGGCGCGAGCCGTCGCCGTGAAGGGCCAACCGCGCGGGGGCGTCGGCGGCCGACCGGTACTCGGCGGCGAAGGCGGTGATCGCGCTCCAGACCGGCACGGGCTCTGCGCGCAGCGCCCCGACGGCCCGACGGGTCTCGCGCAGCCCCTCGCGCGCGAGCTCATGGGCGCGACGGACGCGCGCCAGGATCGTCTCGCGGTCGGCGTCTGACTCGATCAGCGCCGTCGTCGCCTCCAGCTGGATCGCCAGCCCGGCGAGCGCGTGGGCCAGGACATCGTGGATCTCCCGCGCGATCCGCGTCGACTCCTCCAGGCGTGCGGCCCGCAGTTGCTCCTCCTGGGAGCGCTGGCCCTGGGCGAGCAGCAGCTCGGCCTGATCGGCGCGCACGACCGACTGACGGACGTTGGAGGCCGCGAGCAACGCTGCGGCGAGCCCGAGCGCATAGGCGAGCAGCCCGAGTGCCCCGCCGTCGTCAAGGAGCGTCGAGACCGCGAGGGCGAGGATGCCGAGCGCCGCCACCGGCCACGCTCGGGCCAGCTCGACGCGGACCGCCGCCGAGACGACCGCCACGAACACGAAGGCGCTCGCGGCGCTCGTCGGTGAGGCGCCGCACAGCACGCCGCCGGCGGCGGCCATGACGTACACGTCGGGCGTGACCCCCCGTTCGCTGGTCGGGCGGACGACCCAGGCCGCCCAGGCCACCAGCGCGAGGCCGAATGCGATCGACACGACGAGGCGGCGCCCGTCGGTGCCCGGCGCGTGACGGGCGACCACCACCGACCATCCGATCAGGACGAGCCCGACGAGCCGCACAGCGGTCCCGGCCCGGGGGTTGAGATTGAGCAGGAGCATCAGGCGAGCTGGGCGTAGCCCGTGATCGTCTCCAGGCGGTGACGACGGGCCGCCATCACGAACGTCCGGCCGAGGACTTCGCACACCGCCATCGCGAGCAGGGCGACCGTCCAGGCCTCGCCGCTGGTGATCGCGTGGTGGGCGCTGAAGTGCGTGAGGCTGGATGCGCCACCGCCGTCGATCCAGATCAGGAAGGCAAAGCGCGAGCCCATGCCGAGGACCCAGAAGAAGGCCGAGGCTGCGCCGGCACGGGCCAGCACCGTACCGTCGGCGGCGCGGCGCATGATCGCGGCCTGGCCACTGGCCGAGCCGATCAACGCGCCGAGCAGCCCGAGGGCGCCGACGAGGACGAGGTCGTTGCCGGCGGTCGGGATGCCGTGCAGGTAGTTGACGACGGCGACTCCGACGATGACGAGCGGACGGACGAGGGTGCGCGTGGTGAGCGTGCGCTCCTTGATCTGCAGGAGGACGAGCAGGACCAGCGCGGAATCGATGATGTAGCTGAGAGTTGACATGGGAGGATGGTCTCGCCGTGGCGCCGTTCGCACATCGGCGCCCGGGTCGATTCGCGGGTGGAGATCGACGCCGCTCTCCACCCGGGGGTGGAGCTCACGTGACCAGCTGGTCATGATCACCGACCGACCTGGAGGAACCATGCCCACCGAAGCGCAGCCAAACGTCACCGGGCGCCGGCTGGTCCTGATCGCGTTCGCCCTCGCGATCGCCGGAACCCTCCTGATCCTCTCCTACGGCTACGCGGACCACTCCCCTCGTCCCCACGGCGTCGCGATCGCGGTGGTCGCCCCGCCGGCGGGTGTCGAGCGGGTTGCCGCCGGCCTGCAGCGAGCGCTCCCCGGCGGCTTCACCGTCACCCGCGTCGCGTCGCCGGCGGCGGCCCGCACCGCACTGCGCACGCAGCGCGTCCGCGGCGCGCTCGTGCTTGGGACCGGTCCCGACGCGCAGGTGCTCAGCGCCGGCGCCGCCGGCACAGCGCTGCAACAGGTCATCGACGCCGCCCTGACACAGGCGGCGAGCGCGGCGCGACGCCAACCGGTCCTGCGCGATGTCGTGCCGCTGCCCGCCGGTGACCGCGGCGGCATCTCGAGCTTCGTCTTCCTGCTCGGCCTGCTCATCCCCAGCGTGCTGGGCAGCGTCGGCCTGTACCTGGTCGGCGTGCGCAGCCGACTGTGGTGGCGCGTCGCCGCCGCCGCGCTGTTCGCCGTGCTGGTCGCCGGCTTGGGCACCCTGGTGCTCGACACCGCGCTCGGCGCGCTGACCGGAGCCTGGGCGCCGATGTTCGGGATCGCGGTGCTGGGAGCGCTGAGCTTCGTGCTGCCGGTGATCGCCACCCAGGCGACGCTCGGCCTGGCCGGCACCGGGTTGATGGCGCTCACGTTCATCTTCCTGGGCAACGCCGTGTCGGGCGGCAGCGTCCCGACCGGCATGCTGCCCGACGTCTACCGTCAGATCTCGCCCTGGCTTCCCAACGGTGCGGTCGTGCACGGGATCAGGTCAGTCGTCTACTTCGGCGGCCACGGGCTCGGGCAGCCGCTGGAGGCGCTCTCGATCTGGTCGGGGTCGGCACTGCTGGCGCTCGTCGGCAACGACCTGCTGCACCTGCGCGAGCGCCGCCGCACGCCCGAGCGCCACGTCGCGGAGATCTACGCCACGTCCGGCCTCGAGCACGTCACCCAGTCCCACCGCCGGCAGTCGGCGGCGGCGTCGCCGTAGTCACTCGTCGCCCCAGCCCAGCGACCGCTCCACCGCCTTGTTCCACATCGCGTACTGATGCTCGCGGTCCTCGTCGGACATCTGCGGCTCCCAGCGCTTGTCCTCAGACCACCGCTCGCGCAGCTCGTCCTGGTCAGACCAGAAGCCGACCGCCAGGCCCGCCGCATAGGCGGCGCCGAGCGCGGTGGTCTCGGTCACCGCCGGGCGGATCACCGGGACGTTGAGCACGTCGGCCTGGAACTGCATGAGCAGCTCGTTGCCGGTCATCCCGCCGTCGACGCGCAGGTCGGTGAAGGGCACGTCGGCGACCGCGTTGGCGGCGTCGACCACCTCGCGGCTCTGCCAGGCCGCTGCCTCCAGCGCCGCTCGCGCGATGTGACCCTGGTTGGCGTAGGCGGTCAGCCCGACGATCACCCCGCGGGCGTCGTCACGCCACCGCGGCGCGAACAGCCCCGAGAACGCGGGCACGAAGTAGACCCCCCCGTTGTCCTCGACGGTGCGCGCCAGCGCCTCGACCTCCGGGGCCGAGCTGATGATCTTCAGCCGGTCGCGCAGCCACTGGATCAGCGCCCCGGTCACGGCGATCGAGCCCTCCAGCACGTAGTTGGCCGGCGCGTCGCCGAGCTTGTAGGCCGGGCTGGTGAGCAGCGTGTCGGTGTGGACGATCTCCTCGCCGGTGTGCACGAGCAGGAACGAGCCGGTGCCGTAGGTGTTCTTGGCCGAACCGGGGTCAAAGCACGTCTGCCCGAACAGAGCGGCCTGCTGGTCGCCGAGGATCCCGGCGATCGGCACACCGCCGACGGCGGTGCCCTTCGCCTCCCCGTAGACCTCCGAGGACGAGCGGATCTCGGGCAGCATCGAGCGGGGGATCCCCATCAGCTCCAGGCTCGGCTCGTGCCAGTCGAGCGTCTCCAGGTTCATCAGCATCGTGCGGCTGGCGTTGGTCACGTCGGTGGCGTGCACGCCGCCGTTGGTGCCGCCGGTCAGATTCCACAGCACCCAGGTGTCCATGTTGCCGAACATCAGCTCGCCGTTCTCGGCGCGCTGCTGGGCGCCCTGCACGTTGTCGAGCAGCCACCGGATCTTCGGACCCGAGAAGTAGGTCGACAGCGGCAGGCCGACCTCCCGGCGCAGCCGGTCCACGCCCTCGTCGCCGGCGAGCTCTCGCACCAGGGCCCCGGTGCGCGTGTCCTGCCAGACGATCGCGTTGTGGATCGGATCTCCGGTCTCCCGGTCCCAGATGACGGTCGTCTCCCGCTGGTTGGTGATCCCGACCGCCTGGATGTCGCCGGCCTCGGCCGGCGAGGCGGCCAGTGCCCCGCCGATCACCTCGCGGGTGCGCGTCCAGATCTGCTTGGCGTCGTGCTCGACCCATCCCGCGCGCGGCGTGATCTGCTCATGCTCGCGCTGATCGACGTGGACGATCTGGCCGTCGCGATCAAACAGGATGAAGCGGGAGCTCGTGGTCCCCTGGTCGATGGCTCCGATGTATTCAGGCATTGGCTCCTCCGGGTTCGTCCAGCGAATCTGCGCCCTTCTCCTCCATCTCCGGATCGGGCGTGGCGCCGCGCGCGATCAGGACGCTGCGGATGGCGAAGTCATAGATGCACGCCCCCACCACCGCGCCGACGAGCGGCCCGACGATCGGGATCCAGAAGTAGTCGTTGACGTTGCCGAAGTCACCCGGAATCGCGAGCTTCTTCCAGCCGGCGACCCAGGCGAACAGCCGCGGGCCCAGGTCGCGTGCCGGGTTGATCGCGTAACCGGCGTTGGCGCCGAACGACATCCCGATGACGACGACGATCAGTCCCACGCCGAGCGGGGCGAGGTTGCCCTTGATCGGAGCGTTGTACTCGTCGGTGATCGCGAAGATGAAGCCGACGAGGAATCCGGTCCCGATCACCTGATCGACGAACGGACCGACCCACGAGTGGAAGTACGGCGCCGGGAAGGTGGCGAAGATGGAGTACGTGCCCAGCGACTTCTCGGTACCGCGGAGGATGTGCATCGAATGGTTCAGCGCGTTGATCGCGGTGCTGTAGTCGGCGTACACGAGCGCCGCTCCGGCGAATCCGCCGAGCACCTGGACGACCCAGAACGCGGGAACCTTGCGCCACGGGAAGCCGCGTCGCACCGCCTGGGCCAGCGTCACCGCGGGGTTCAGATGCGCTCCGCTGACACCGCCCGCCACCCAGACCGCGAAGGCCACGCCGAACCCCCACGCCCAGGAGATGAGCAGCCAGTCCGCGGCCTGAAACGACGTCGTGCCGCGGCCCGATTCACCGAGCGCCGCAACGACCATCGCCACCACGGCGTCGCCGAAGGCCAGGATGATGAAGGTGCCGAGGAACTCGGCCACCAGCTCACCGACGATCGACTGCTGCCAACCCCAGCGTCGCTTCCCTCTCTCCACCATCTGTGTCCTCCCCTCCCTGTTGAGCCCGACCCGGGCGGGTAGCTAGCCTCGCAGAGATGACGGCAAACGTGGCATCAGATCAATCCTCGGCGCAGGATTTCACGGTCCTTGACCCGGCCCACCGCGCGCACTCGATCGCGCGCATGCACGAGGAGACGTTCGACATCCTCGTCGTCGGCGGGGGGTCGACCGGCACCGGCGCCGCGCTGGATGCCGCGACTCGCGGCCTGTCGGTCGCCCTCGTGGAGGCGCGCGATTTCGCCTCGGGCACCTCCAGCCGCTCCTCCAAGCTGATCCACGGCGGGCTGCGCTACCTGGAGCAGATGGAGTTTCACCTCGTGCGTGAGGCCCTGCGCGAGCGCTCGCTGCTGCTCAACGTGATCGCGCCCCATCTGGTCGCGCCGGTCTCGTTTCTGTATCCGCTCACCCGCCGCTTCTGGGAACGCGTCTACGTCGGCGCCGGGATGCTGCTCTACGACGAGCTCGGCGGACATAAGGGCATGCGCCGCCACCGGCACCTGACCAAGCGCGGGGCGCTGCGGATCGCACCGGCGCTGGCGCCCGACTCGCTGATCGGCGCCCTGCAGTACGACGACTGCCAGGTCGACGACGCTCGCCACACGCTGGCCGTTGCCCGAACCGCCGCCCGCTACGGCGCGGCGGTGGCCAACTCGCTGTCGGTCATCGGCTTCCTGCGCGAGGCCGGCCGGATCGCCGGCGTCCAGGTCCACGACAACGTCACCGGCGAGCAGTTCGACGTGCGCGCGCAGGTCGTGATCAACGCCACCGGGGTGTGGACCGACGAGCTCCAGCACCTCGTCGGCGAACGCGGCAAGTTCCACGTGACCGCCTCCAAGGGGATCCACATCATCGTGCCGCGCGACCGCCTGCAGCTCGACACCGGGCTGATCCTGCGCACCGAGAAGAGCGTCCTGTTCGTGATCCCGTGGGGCGTGCACTGGCTGATCGGGACCACCGACACCGAATGGAAGCTCGACAAGGCCCACCCCGCGGCGAGCAAGGCCGACATCGACTACGTGCTGGAGCACCTCAACTCGGTGCTCGAGTCCCCGCTGAGCGCCGACGACGTCCAGGGTGTCTACGCCGGACTGCGGCCGCTGCTGTCGGGCGAGTCTGAGTCGACCTCCAAGCTCAGCCGCGAGCACGCGGTCGCCTCCCCGGTCCCGGGGCTGGTGGCGATCGCCGGGGGCAAGTACACGACCTACCGCGTCATGGGCAAGGACGCCGTCGACCTCGCCGCGCACATGCTCGACGCCCGGGTCGCGGACTCGGTGACCGACGTCACGCCCCTGATCGGCGCCGACGGCTTTCACGCACTGTGGAACGCCCGGCACCGGCTGGCCTCGGAGTCGGGCCTGCACGTGGCCCGCATCGAGCACCTGCTGCACCGCCACGGCAGCGAGATCCATGAGCTGCTCGCGCTCATCGCGCAGCGCCCGGAGCTGCGCCAGCCGCTGCCCGAGGCCGACGCCTACATGGCCGTCGAGGCGCTGTACGCCACCTCCCACGAGGGCGCCCTGCACGTCGACGACGTGCTCGCCCGGCGGACGCGGATCTCGATCGAGAGCTGGGACCGCGGCGTGGCGGCGGCCCGTCCCGTGGCGCGGCTGATGGCCGAGGTGCTCGGGTGGTCTGACGAGGTGATCGACAACGAGGTCGCCATCTACGAGGCCCGCGTCGCCGCCGAGCGCGACTCCCAGCGCCAGACCGACGACCGCACCGCCGACGCGGCGCGGCTGATGGCGCCCGACGCACTCGCCGGCGCCCAGGGGGAGGGCTCGACCCACCTGGCCACCGAGACCGCCCCCACCGACGCCGCGGCCGATCCGGGGCGCGCCGCCTCCTGAAAACGCCGCCGCGCTCTGCATGACCGAGCTCGCGGGGGTGCAGGAGCGCACGACGGCGCGGCTGATGCTGCGCCGGCCGTCGGACAGCGACGTTCCCGCGATCGTCGCCCTGCACGTCGATCCGCGCAACTACCCCCACAGCCCCGGAGGCGCCCATTCCCCGGCGCGGGCGCGGGCGATGGCCCATGCGTTCATCGCGAGCTGGGAGCGCGACGGGATCGGCTACTGGCTGGCGCAGTCCGGAGGCGAGCCGGTGGGGATGGTCGGGATCACTCCGTCGGTGCTGAGCGGCCGGCGCTGCTGGAACCTGTACTTCCGCTTCACGCCGGCGATGCGCGGCCGGGGCCTCGCCG
>CAZZYU010000027.1:18590-32229 GCA_964658375.1 uncultured Acetobacteraceae bacterium
CCTCGCCGACGGGTTCGTGGTCTACACGTCGTCCTGGTGAGCCGGTGCCCTGTCAGCGCGGGTCGAGCCCGGACCGGCGAATCGAGCCGTCACCGCCGCTGGAGGAATTTCTGAGCCGCTGGACGAATGTACGATTGATGCCCTGCCCGCTTCGCGCCGATGACAGAGCAGCGCTGTGGTCCGTGGCCCCCGTGGCCCTGGCCGGGAGCCGGCGATCATGAAAGGCATCATCTTCAACCTGCTTGAGGCCTGCGTCTCACGCGAGCACGGCGCCGACGCCTGGGACGGGCTGCTGGGCGCAACCGGCCTGGACGGGGTCTACACGTCGCTGGGCAACTACCCCGACGACGACCTCTCGGTGCTGATGACGGCGGCGTCGGAGGCACTCGCGGTCACGCCGGGCGACGTCGAACGGTGGTTCGGCCGGGCCGCGATTCCACTGCTCGCCGACCGCTACCCCGAGCTGTTTGAGCCCCACGAGTCGACGCGCGGCTTCGTGCTCACCCTCAACGAGATGCATCAGGCCGAGGTTCGCAAGCTGTATCCGGGAGCGGTCGTGCCCGAGTTCGACTTCGTCCCGGGGGTCGAGGGATCGCTCGTCATGGGATACCACTCGGCGCGCCAGCTGTGCGCGTTCGCCGAGGGCCTGCTGGAGGGCGCGGCTCACCACTACGGGGAGCGGGTCGCGATCGAGCAGCCGGTCTGCATGCTGCGCGGCGACGAGCAGTGCGTGCTTGAGGTCGCGGTCGGATCTTGAACCAGGCGACGACCGAGGACGACCTGGGCCGGCTGCGGCGTCGGCTGGAGCGCTCCGAGCGCACGCGCCTGGAGGCCGAGGAGATCGGCGAGCGGGCGACCCGAGAGCTCTACGATCGCCAGCGGGAACTGGCGCTGCTCGTCGACGTCGCGCATGCCGCCAACAACGCCACCGGAGTCGAGGCGGCGCTCAGCCGGGCGATCCGCTCGGTGTGCGAGCACATCCGCTGGCCGGTCGGCCACGTCTATCTCGCCGACCCGGCGGTGGGCCTGCGCCCGACGACGGTCTGGTGTACCGACGCAGCTGAGCGCTTTGCGCCGTTGCGCCGTGTCATCCAGGCGGCGACGCTCACCCCCGGCGAGGGCCTCAGCGGCCGGGTGCTGCTCAGCGGCGAGCCCGTGTGGGTCGCCGACGTGCTCGTCGACGACACCATCCCCTTCGGCACGACCGGCGCCGAGCTCGGCGTGCATGCCGGCTTCGGCGCCCCGATCCTGATCCGGTCCGAGGTGGTCGCGGTGATGGAGTTCTTCAGCGAATCGGTGCAGCAGCCCAACCACCGTCTGCTCGAGCTGATGGGTCAGATCGGCACCGAGCTGGGGCGCGCGATCGAGCGTCATCGTGCCCACGAGGCCGAGCAGCGACTCAACCGGGAGCTGCTGGCCCGCGCCGCCGAGCTCGAGCGGTCCAACGGAGAGCTCGAGCAGTTCGCCTCGATCGCCTCGCACGACCTCCAGGAGCCCCTGCGCAAGGTGCGGATGTTCACGCAGCGGGTGGTGGCCGACGAGGCCGCCGGACTGTCGGAGCGCGGGGCCGACTCCCTGCAGCGCGCGGAGTCGGCGGCCGCCCGCATGCAGTCGCTCATCGAGGACCTGCTCGCCTTCTCCCGCGTCGCGACCAGCGATCGCGAGTTCGCTCCCGTCGACCTGGCGGCGGTCGCCGCCGGCGCGCTCGACGATCTGGAGGCCGCGATCGAGCGCTCGGGCGCGACGGTGAGGGTGGGAGCACTGCCGACGATCGACGCCGATCGGCTGCTGATGCGCCAGCTCATCCAGAACCTGTTGTCCAACGCGCTGAAGTTCACTCGAGAGGGGATTGCGCCCGAGGTCGTGATCGACGCCGTCGTCGCCGCCGGGCACGTCGAGATCACCGTCCGTGACAATGGCATCGGCTTCGACCCCAGATACCGCGACCGCATCTTCCGCGTGTTCGAGCGCCTCAACGCGCGCACGCAATACGAAGGGACCGGCATCGGGCTCGCGCTCTGTCGCAAGATCGTCGAGCGCCACGGCGGCACGATGGACGCCGACGGCACGCTCGGGGTCGGCGCGACGTTCACCGTGAGACTTCCGCTGACGCAGCTCCGCGCAGGCCCCGCGGCCGATGACGCGGTGCCGGCGCTGCTCGTCGCCTGAGCACGCGCCACCGTCATGGCCGGCACCACCGCATGGATCCTCGCCGACCAGTTGTCGCCGGTCAATCCCGCGCTCCAGGACGCCGACCGCGTGCTGCTGATCCAGAGCACGGCGGCGCTGGCGGCCAAGCGCTTTCATCGGCAGAAGCTGCACCTCGTGCTGGTGGCGATGCGCCACTTCGCCGACGACCTGCGGGCCCGCGGGATCGACGTCGAGCTGGTGCGGGCCGACTCCTTCGCCGAGGGCCTGGCCCGCCACCGGGCGCGCCGCCGCCCCGAGCGGGTCCGGTTGCTCGCCCCCTCCAGCGCGAGCGGGCGACGCTCGCTGGCCCGGCTGCCCGACGTCGAGCTCGTCGACGACTCGCTGTTCGTCACCGACGTCGCGGCGTTCGCGCGCTGGGCCGACGGCCGGCGCACCGTCCTGATGGAGCACTTCTACCGTCGGCAGCGACGGCGGCTGAACCTCCTCATGGACGGCGATCAGCCGTGCGGCGGACGGTGGAACTTCGATGCCGAGAACCGCCGGCGTCCGCCGGCCGACCCCGACCCGCCGGCGCCCTACGTCCCGCGTGAGGGCGCCCACGACGCCGCGGTGCGGCGCGAGCTTGACCGGCTCGCGGTCCCGACCTGGGGCCAGGACGGACCCCGGCGGTGGCCGGCCGATCGTGCCCAGGCCCGGCGGGCGCTGGCGCGGTTCGTGGAGCGGGCGCTGCCGACCTTCGGCCCGTACCAGGACGCGATGATCGGCGGGCAGCGGACGCTGTGGCACGCGCTGCTGTCCTCGTCGCTGAACCTCGGCCTGCTGGCCCCGCTGGAGGTCGCGCAGGCCGCCGAGGCCGCGTTCCGCGCCGGCGCGGCGCCGCTGGCCAGCGTCGAGGGATTCATCCGCCAGATCATCGGCTGGCGCGAGTACGTGTGGTGCCTGTACTGGTACCGCCAGGGCCAGTGGGACTCGATGAACGCGTTGGATGCCGACGGTCGGCTGCCGCAGGTCCTGGAGACCGGGGAGACGTCGATGGCCTGCCTGGCCGACGCCGTCGGGGGCGTGCGTGAGACCGGCTATGCGCATCACATCGAGCGCCTGATGCTGTTCGGCAACCTCGTCCTGTTGTGCGGCACCGCGCCCGCGGCGGCGCTGGACTGGTATCACCGCGCGTTCATCGACGGGTATGACTGGGTGATGGCCCCCAACGTGCTGGGCATGGCGACCTGGGCCGACGGCGGTCAGATGATGACCAAGCCCTACGCCGCCTCGGGCCGCTACGTCGACCGGATGTCGACCTACTGCGCGACGTGCCGCTACTCGCCGGGCGCCCGGACCGGCGACGACGCGTGTCCGTACACGACGCTGTACTGGGACTTCCTCTCGCGCCACCGGCCCACGCTGGCGGCCAACCGGCGGATGGGACCGGTGCTGGCCAACCTCGACCGGATTCCGGAGCGCGAGCGGCAGGAGATCGGCGAGCGCGCCCGGGCGCTGCGCGAGCACTTCGACGCCTGACCGGGTCCGGCGAGCCGCCCGGTTACCGAGCGGGCTCCGGGATCGGGGCGGGCGGGCGCTCGCAAGCCCCAACGGCGCCGGCGGCAAAGCTGACCTCGAGGTCATCGATCACGCGGGGGTCGCGCAGCGTGCTGAGGTCGCCGGGATCAAGCCCATAGGCCACGTTGCGCAGCAGGCGTCGCATGATCTTGCCCGAGCGCGTCTTGGGCAGGTCGGCCGTCCAGACGACCCGGCTCGGCACCGCGTCCTCTCCCAGTGCCTGACGCACCGCGTCGCCGATCTCCGCCTCCAGCGCAGCGGAGCCCTGCGCCTCGCCGATGAGCGTCACGAACGCGCAGACGACCTGTCCCCGCTCGCCGTCGCGCAGGCCGATGACGCCGGCCTCGGCCACCTTGGGATGGGCGACGATGGCCGACTCGACGCGGGCGCTCGGCAGCCGCTCGCCGGCCACGGTGATGACGTCGTCGACCCGGCCCTCGATCCAGAAATGACCGTCGTCGTCGATCCGGGCGACGTCGCCCACGTAGTACGCGGGCTCGGTGAAGCGCCCGAAGTAGCTGCGGTCGTCAAAGCGGCCGAAGTACGTCTGGCGATAGCGCTCGTCCTCCTTGTAGAGGGTGGAGAGCATCGAGGGCCACGGGCGCCTCAGCACCAGCGCGCCCTGCTCGCCGAGCACCGGGTCGCCGTCGTCGTCGAGCACCTCCGGGAGAATGCCGGGCAGGGCCCGCCCCGCCGCCCCGGGCTTGGAGGCCGTCACGCCCGGCAGCGACGCGATCATCATCGCCCCGGTCTCGGTCTGCCACCAGGTGTCGACGATCGGGCAGCGGCCACCACCGATCACGGTGCGATACCACAGCCAGGCCTTCGGGTTGATCGGCTCGCCGACGGTGCCCAGCAGACGCAGCGAGGACAGGTCGTAGGCGGCCGGCAGCTCGGCTCCCCAGCTCATGAACGAGCGGATGAGCGTCGGGGCGGTGTACAGGACGCTGACGCGGCGGCGCTGCACGAGCTCCCACCAGATCCCGCGGTGCGGATGGTCCGGTGCTCCCTCGTACATCACGCTGGTGACGGCGTTCAGCAGCGGTCCGTAGACCGAGTAGGAGTGGCCGGTGACCCAGCCGGCGTCGGCCGTGCACCAGAAGACGTCGCGCTCGGGCTTGAGATCGAAGACGTATTTCGAGGTCCAGTGCACACCGGTCAGATATCCGCCGGTGCTGTGCACGACGACCTTGGGCTTGCCGGTGGAGCCCGACGTGTAGAGGAGGTAGAGCGGGTGCTCGGCGTCGAGCGGCTCCGCGGCGCAGTCGCCCCCGCCCGCCGCCACGGCGTCCTCCCACCATTGATCGCGACCGCGTCGCATCGGACACGGCGCCGACCGGTGGCGGTGAACGATGACGGTGTGCAGCGCGGCAAGCCCCGCCAGCATCGGGTCGATCTCCTGCTTGACGGCACGGGTCGCGTCGCGCTGGAGAACGCCGTCGACGGTGATCAGTGCGGCGGCCCCCGAGGTGACCAGCCGCTGGCGCAGCGTCTGCGGTGAGGAGCCGACGAAGACGACGTTGTGCGGAGCGCCGATCCGCGCACAGGCGAGCATCGCGACCGCCAGCTCCGGCACCATCGGCATGTAGATGGCGACGACATCCCCGGTGCCGATGCCCCGAGCGCGCAGCGCCGCCGCCAGCGCCCGCACCTCGCCCAGGAGCTCGGCGTAGGTCACCGATCGCTCCTCGCCCCGCTGTCCGTGCCAGTGGTAGGCGACCCGTTCACCGCGGCCGGCCAGGACGTGGCGATCCAGGCAGTTGACGGAGGCGTTCAGCCGTCCGCCGACGAACCAGCGATAGCTCGGCGCGTCGGATTGATCGAGCACGGTATGCCAGGGCGCCATCCAGTCGAGCAGCTCGTGCGCCTGGCGCCCCCACCAGCCCTCGTAGTCGCGCTCGGCTTCCTGATAGACGGCGTCGTCGGTGATCAGGGCCTGGGCCCGGAATGCCGGCGAGCACGGAAACTCCGGCACGGCCAGCAGCCGCCCCAGCTCGCGCTCGAGCGCCTCGCCGAGCAGGGGAGCCCGATCGCCGGCGCAGCCCATCACGCCACCTGCCTGCTCAGGCCCGCCGTCACCCAGGCCCGGAACTCGTCGGCCGGCAGTGGCTGCGCGTAGTAGTCCCCCTGCCCCGTGTCGCAGCCCATCTGCGCCGCGTTGCGCACCAGGCTGGCCGTCTCCACGCCCTCCGCGACGACTTGCAGGCCGAGCGCATGCCCAAGGGAGACGATCGACTGCACGATCGCCGCCGTCGACGGGCGATCGCTCTCGCGCAGGAAGCCGCGGTCGATCTTCAGCTCGACGACCGGCAGCTGATCCAGCAGCCCAAGCGACGAGTACCCGGTTCCGAAGTCGTCGAGGCTGACCGACACCCCGAGGCCGGCGAGCTCCCGGAGGACCTCGATGACCTGCGCCTGGCGACGGATCAGCGAGCTCTCGGTGAGCTCGACCGTGAGGCGGCGACCGTCGACGCCTGAGCGCTGCAGCGCCGCCTGCACGTTGCCGGGGAAGTCCGGGTTGCCGATGTCGGTCGCCGTCACGTTGACCGCCACGCCGAGATCGTGGCCCGCATCGAGCCAGCGCCGGCACTCCTGCAGCGCCTGCACGAGCACCAGGGGCGTGATCTCCCGGATCAGGCCCGTCGCCTCCGCCAGCGGGATGAAGTCGGCGGGTGACACATAGCTGCCGTCCGGCAGCCACCAGCGAGCGAGTGCCTCGGCGCCGGTCACGCAGCCGGTTCGCAGGTCGACCTTGGGCTGATAGTGCAGGACGAGCCTGCGCTCCGCGATCGCCTGACGCAGACGCTGCACGAGCAGCGCCGGCACCCGGCGCTCGTCGGCGTGCTGCTCATAGAGCTCGATGCCCGAGTGCTCCCGCTTGGCCTCGTACATCGCCGCGTCGGCGTAGCGGAGCACGACCTCGGTGGTCTCGCCGTGGTCGGGAAACAGCGCGACGCCGATGCTGGCGGCGATGCTCACCTCGATCCCGCCCAGCGCGATCGGCTCGCCCACGGCCGCGGCGATCCGGCGGGCCGCGGCGAGCGCCGATCGAGCTGAGATGTTGCCGGTGAGAGCGACGGCGAATTCGTCGCCGCCCAGGCGTGCCGCGACGTCGCCGTCACGCACGGTGGCGCGAATCCGGCCGGCCACCTCGGCCAGCAGCCGGTCGCCGTGATCGTGGCCCAGGCCGTCGTTGATCTCCTTGAAGCCGTCGAGGTCGATCAGCAGCAACGCCACCTTGCCGTGCTCGCGCTGGGCGAGGGCGAGCGACGCACCAGCCCGCTCGTAGAACAGGCCGCGGTTGCCCAGCCCGGTCAGCGAGTCGTGCTGGGCCTGGTGCTGAAGCTCCATCCGGCGGGCGGCGTCGAGCTCGCGCAGACGAGCCGCCTCCAGCGCGAGGCCACCCTCGAGACCCAGCTGTGAGGCCAGCTCCAGTCGTCGTTCGCTCCAGCGCGCCGGCTCCGGCGAGCCGCACACCAGGATGCCGCTGCCGTCCTCGTAGCCGACCAGCGGAACCACGAGGCCGGAGGCGAGGCCGAGCCGGCGGATCAGCTGTGCGGACGCGCTCGCGTCGCGGTCCACTTCGACGACCGCCTCCGGGCCGGTCGGGTGCACCGGGGTCCACGGCTCGATCCGCCGCTGCACACGGGGCACCAGCTCGGGCCTGGCCGCGGCACGTCCGGCCTCGCGCAGCGTGCCCTCGCCGGTCGGCAGGCCGACCGACGCCGCGTCGGCGCCCAGGGCCTCACGGGCGATCGCCGCCAGGCGCTGAGCCATGTGAGCCACGTCGGGGCTGGCGAGACCATGCTTGAGCAGCTCACGGACCGACTCGCCGGCCGCCAGCCGCGCTTCGCGGTCGGTGGCATGGCGATTGCGACGCACGATCTCCCCCAGCAGCGACCCGAAGGCGGTGATCAGGCGGACCTCATCGCCGCGCAGGCTCCGCGGGACGCCCGAATCGAGCACCAGCACGCCGACCGGGGGCACGCCCAACGGCACGGCGGTGGCCGACTGGATGCCGAAGCTCTCGGCCCACCACGCGCCCAGCTTCGGATCCTGGCGGTGGGTGGCCCGCACCGGCTTGCCGGAGGCGAACGCCGCCTCCACCATCGGCGGCAGCTCGTGCGCCTGGCGAAAGCGCAGCCACGACTGGGTGTCGGTGTGACCGTCGCTGAACGTGGCCATGCGCGGGACGAGCCGATCGCCGACCTGCAGGAAGACAGTCGCCCGGTCGACACCGAGCTCGAGCGCCAGGCGGGCACAGACCGTGGACAGGAGCTCGCCCAGCGAGCCGGAGTGGGCACTCGCGGCCTCGATCACCTCGAGCAGCAGCTCGGCCTGCGTTCGCCCCCGCTCCGCCGCCCGCCACGCCAGCAGCGGCGTGACACAGGCGCTCAGCTGCGCGAATGCGGCCGCCGCCCCGTCGGCCGGGGCAGGCTCCGCGGTGATCATCCCCAGCGGCTGGTCGTGCAGCAGCAGCGGCGCGCAGGCGATCGAGTCGCCGACGAGGTCCTCGGCCAGCTCGCACGCCACGTCCTGGAGCTGCGCGCGGGAGACCGCCACCACTCGGCGCTCCTGCAGACACGTCTCAAACGCCTCGACGTCCTCGATGCTGCGACGCGCCCACCAGCTCGGCGCCAACGGACCGCTGCGATCCCGTCGCCGCCCGGCCACGGGAGACACGAGCCGCGACCACGCCGAGTAGCGCCACACGACGACCCGCTCGGACTCCAGCCGCTCACGCGTGAGCGCGCACAGACGCTCCAGGGCGTCTCGCCCGGGATCCTGCGACTGGGGGTGATCGGAAGCGGACATCGCGGCTGAGGCTGGACCTCTCTCAGCGGCATATCGGGACGATCTACCGGAACTTTAGTTTTTGCGGGCAGGCCAGGCTGACGTTGGGTGGTCGCCGCGCGCGATGGGTCCTCCGGGGCTCACTCCTCGCGGTCGGCGCGTTCCTGCGCTTTGAGCTTCTCGCTCAGGTAGTGCGCCTTGTCGGCTCGCCGCAGGTTGGTCTGGGCCTCCTGATCGGAGTCGGAGTCCTCCAGCGCGCGGCGCGCCGCCTGCTCCTGGGCGAGCTGGCGCCGGCGTAGCTCATCGACCGACGGATCGTCGTCGTCAGACATGGTGCGGCCATCCCTTGGTAGTATCTTGATTGAGTTAGTTGAGTTAGCTCGCTCGCGGTGCGGAGGCCCCGCTCGATCGACAGCGAGCTGAGACGACCCCCCGAATGGAGATCTCATGGGCACCGTGAACTCAATGATGACGTCGCCGGGAACGCGGGCATGAGCCTGGCGCCCGATCAATTGCAGGCGTTCGCCGCCGAGCTCGCAGCCTCCCCCGGGCGCTGGGCTCACTTCCTCCAGGACGGCGCCGACGAGGCCACGCGCGTCTACGAGCTGATCTGGGACGACGCCGATGTCAACGCCTGGGTGATCCGCTGGAGCGAGGACGCCGACACCGGATACCACGACCATGACGAGGCGGCCGCCGCGATCACCGTCGTCACCGGTCACGTGCGGGAGGACCGGCTGACCCTGGGCGGCGCACCGTGCTCCCGGCAGTTCGGGCCCGGCGAGACGTTCACGGTGGCGCCGGTGGCGATCCATCGCGTGCTGCACGCCGGCGACGGCCCGGCGGTGACGATCCACGCCTACTCCCCGCCGCTGCGGCGCACCGGCGCCTACCGGGTCGGTCCCGCCGGGGAGCTCGAGCGCGAGTCCCAGCCGCTGGAGGTGGAGCTGCGCGCCGAGCCGGTCGAGGCGGAGCTGCTCACCGCGCCGGCGCCCGCTTGAGGGGCGGGTGGTTGCACTAACGTTCGCGCCGTGTACCGGCGCGTCACCCACGACGGCGTGCAGGACGCGGTGGCGATCGAGGAGCCGCTGGAGATTCGCGTCGACGGAGCGCCGCTGGCGGTGACGATGCGCACCCCCGGCCACGACGAGGAGCTGGCGCTCGGCTTCCTCTACGGCGAGGGCCTGATCGACGGCCCGCACGCGGCGGGACTCACCGACGATCTCGCCGCCAACACGATCGAGGTGGCGGGGCCGCTGCGGCGCGATCCGGGCGTCCGCCGCTTCTACACGACCTCCTCGTGCGGGGTGTGCGGCAAGGGCGCGCTGGAGCAGGTCGCCGTCCACAGCGCCCCGGTGACCGGCGGGCCAGTCGTCGCGCGCGAGCTCTTGGGCAACCTCCCATCGCGCCTGGAGCAGCCGGCGTTTGAGCGCACTGGCGGGGTCCATGCCACCGGACTGTTCACCGCCGGCGGCGAGCTGCTGGTCAGCCGCGAGGACGTCGGGCGCCACAACGCGATGGACAAGGTGATCGGCTACGCGCTGGACGCCGGCTGGCTGCCGCTCGGCGATCGCGTGCTGTGTGTGAGCGGCCGGCTGTCGTTTGAGCTCGTGCAGAAGGCGGCGGTCGCCGGCGCGCCGATCCTCGTCGGCGTCGGCGCCCCCAGCTCACTCGCGATTGAGCTCGCGGCCGACCGCGGACTCACCCTGTGCGGCTTTGCGCGGCGCGGGCGGCTGAACGTCTACACGCGGCCCGAACGGATTTCGGACTAAGCGGCGGCGAGCTCGACCAGCCGCGCCAGCTCCTCTTCCGAGGACCAGGCGCCGACCGAGGCGCGGATCAGGCCGTGGCTGAGGATCGAGCGCACGACCACCCCCTCGTCGGCCAGGCGGGCGACCTCGGCGTCGGGGTCGGCGACCGACCAGGAGACGAGCGTGGAGCGCCCGCGGGGACCGACCGTCAGGCCGCGGTCGGTGAGCTGATCGGCCAGCGAGTCGGCCAGATCGGCGGCGCGGGTATGCACCCACTCCCAGCCGGCGGACTCCAGCACGGCCAACGAGGCCAGCGCCCAGGCGCTGCGCATCCCGGACGGGAAGCCATGATCCAGGCGCTGGGCGTCCGGTGCCGGCGGGGAGTTCAGGGGGTCCTTGGGGTCGGCCAGCGACAGGTACCACGGCCACGGGGTGGTCAGCTCGTCGAGCATGTCGCGGCGGATGTAGAGCGCGCCGCTGCCCTCGGGTCCACACAGCCACTTCTGGCCCGAGCCGGCATAGAACGCGCAGCCGAGCGCGTCGACGTCGACCGGGACCGCGCCGATTCCCTGCGCGGCGTCGAGCAGGAACGGGACCCCGGTCGCGGCCAGCGCCTCGGTGTCGACGACGCGTCCGCTCACCCATGAGACGTGGGAGCAGGCGACCAGGCGCGTGCCGGGGGTGACGGCGTCGGCGATCTCGGCAAACGGGGCGACGACCACCTCGACGCCCATCGACCGCAGGCGACCGAGCGGCGCCAGCAGCCCTGGGTGCTCCTCGTCGGAGGTGACGACCCGGTCGCCGGGACGCAGGTCGAGCCCCGACAGGATCGTGTTGCAGCCGTCGGTCGTGGAGCCGGTGAGCGCGACGTCGGCCGGATCGGCGCCGAGCACGCGGGCGTAGGCGGACCGCGCCTCGGCGGCCAGCTCCCGCACCGACTGCATGTACTGCGCGCCGCAGCGTCCGTTGTCGGTCTCAAAGGCGATCCGCTCACGGACGGCGTCGGCGGCGGCCTGGGGCAGCGGGCCCTCGGTGCCGGCGTTCAGATAGGACTTCTGCGACAGGACCGGGAACTGGGCGCGGAAGGCGGCGGCGTCGGTCACGCGACGATCTTAGGCCGCGGTGGCCGGCGGCGACCGTCGAGGATCAGCCGACCGGCAGCCCCGCCTTGCGACAGGCGCTGGCCACGTCCCGACCGGCGGCGCCGGTCAGCCCGGGCTGACCGACCCCCGAGCACATCGACCGGGCCGCGGCGCCGCAGTGGTAGGTCTGGGTGCCGCCCATCGAGTATGCGAGCGAGACGGCGATGCATCCGTGTCCGGACTTGCGGTCGCCGTGGGTCAGCGACACGATCAGCACAACCGCGATGACGACCGCCAGGACGCCGCCCACGCCCCCGGCAAGCCACTTCTCCCGACGAGCCAGAGGTCGGCGCTGTGCGATCTCCCGACCGTGTCCGGGCGGTAGGACCATCGCGTCAGCCGCGGGCGGCGAGCTCGCGCTTGAGCACCTTGCCGGTCTGATTGCGCGGCAGCTCGTCGAGGAACACGACCTCGCGCGGGACCTTGTAACGGGCGAGGTTCTCACGGACGTAGGCCTGGACCTCGTTCTCGGTCAGCTCATGGCCGTCGCGCACCACGACGAACGCCTTCAGCCGCTGGCCGAAGGTGTCGTCGTCGATCCCGATCGCCGCCGCCTCGGCGACCGCGGCGTGGCCGGCCAGCAGATCCTCGACCTCGGCAGGGAAGACGTTCTCGCCGCCCGAGACGATCATCTCGTCGTCACGACCGTCGATGAACAGCCGCCCGTCGGCGTCGAAGTGGCCGACGTCGCCCGAGGACATCAGCCCGCGGATGCGCTCCTTGTCCTCGCCGCCGGTGTAGCCGTCGAACTGCGCGGAGTTGGCGACGAAGATCCGTCCGACCGAGCCGGCCGGCAGCTCGTGGCCGTGCTCGTCGAGGATCTTGACCACGGTCCCCCGCACGACTCCGCCGACGGTGCTCGGCTGCGCCGCGAGGTCTTCGGGGGTCGCGATCGTCGCCTCGGCGACCTCGGTGGAGCCGTACATGTTGTAGAGCACCGGTCCGAACGCGCTCAGCGTCCGGGTGACCAGATCGGCGCTGATCGCCGAGCCGGACGCGAAGATGATCCGCAGATTGTGCAGGTGGCGGGCGCGGACGGCGTCCTCGCCCAGCTCGATGATCCGCTGCAGCATCACCGGCACGACGATCAGCGCCGTGGCGTCGTGCTCGCGCAGCGCATCAAGCGTGGCCTCGGGGTTAAAGCGGCGGTGCACGACGAGCGTCGAGCCCAGCCCCAGTCCGAGCGCCATCGTCGCAAACCCCAACGCGTGGAACATCGGCGCCGCCAGCACGGTCGTCTCACCCGCGCGATAGGGGACCTTGGAGAGCACGCCGCCGATCAGGCCCAGCGACTTCGGCTCATCGCGCGGGGCGCCCTTCGGCGTGCCGGTGGTGCCGCTGGTGAGGATCACGATCCGCGGGGGGCGCTGCGCCTTGGGCGGACGCGCCGGCGACGTGGAGTTGATCAGCCCCTGGATGGTGTCGGGCGCCGCCAACTCCGCCTCGTCCTCGACGAACGAGCGCCAGCGGCCCAGCGGCGGCTCCACGCCGGCGAGCATCTGGCCGTACTCGTCGTCGTAGACGAGCATGTCGGTGCCCTCACGCTGGGCGACCTCGCGGATCTGAGGGCCGGCAAAGGACGTGTTGAGCAGGATGATCTTCGCGCCCGATTTGGCGGCGGCGAACACCGCCTGCAGAAAGCCGCGGTGGTTTCGCGCCAGGATCGCCACCCCGTCGCCGGCCTTGAGACCCTGCTGGCGCCATGCGTTGGCCAGCGCGTTGGTCTGCGCGTCAAGCTCTCGGTAACTGAGCTCGCCCCGTTCGTCGCAGATCGCCGTGCGGTCACCGTCGCGCAGCGCCGCGACCGAGACCGTCGCCGACAGCAGGCCGTAGCGCCCGAACGCGCGCGCGATCTGGCCCATCCGGCGGGGCGGCTCGAGCCCGACCATGCCGGCGCGGACGCACACCGCCGCGAAGTACGCCTCGTCCGAGGCGCGGACGGCGAGCTTGCGTCCCTCGCCGATCACCGCCCTCACGTCCAGATCTCCGAGCCCCATCAGGCGCGAAACGTTACAAGGCGGGCTGGGAACAACGACGCGCGCCCCACCGGCGCAGCCGCGCGATCAACCGCGAAACGGCGCGCCGGGTGGGCGCGCCGTCGGCGGTGGGAGAGCTCTCGTGGGTCAGTAGGGATAGATGTACACGTAGCCGCCGCTGCTGTCGGCGCTGTCGCCGCCATAGCTCCCGTCGGCGCCGTAGTCGCTGCTGGTCCCGTAGCCGCCATAGGAGCCATAGCCGCCGTAG
>CAZZYU010000028.1:0-6432 GCA_964658375.1 uncultured Acetobacteraceae bacterium
CAAACCAGGTGAGGATCGAGCCGGGCGAGCCCTGCTCGTCGCCGAAGTACAGGTGATAGGCCTCGGGCGCGTCGAAGTTGACCGTCTGCTTGACGAGGCGCAGGCCGAGGACGTCGGCGTAGAAGGCGACGTTCGCGGTCGCGTCGCCGGTGATCATCGTGAGGTGGTGCATGCCGTCGAGCTTCATGATTCTCCTCTCGGGGAGGGCGCCGCAGGGGCCGAAAGTAGTTGCACGCGCAATCATACACTGCGGTGGTTGCTCGTGCAACTATCCTCTGCGATGATGGTCGCGTCGATGATCCCCGTTGCCTCGGACCCCACTGCTCCCGCTCGCCCCGGGACCGCGCCGTTCACCGCGGGCGAGCTCGCCGCGTGGCGCGGAATGCTTGAGATCCACTCGCGCGTCACCCGTCGGCTCGACGCGCAGATGCGCGCCGCCCACGGGTTGTCGGTCTCCGAGTACGAGGTCCTCATGTTCCTCACCGACGCCCCCGGACACCGGATGCGGATGTCGGACATCGCCGACCAGGTGCTGCTCAGCCGCAGCGGCTGCACGCGTCTGATCAACCGGCTGGTCGCACTGCGCGACGTCACCCGCACCGAGGACAGCCGCGACGGCCGCGGCCTCTACGCCGAGCTGACCGCGTCGGGCCTGGAGAAGGCGGCCGCGGCGCGGGTCACCCACCGCACGGGTGTGCGGCGCTTCTTTCTCGATCACCTGACCGCGGCCGACCAGCTCGCGCTGGGCGATATCTGGTCGCGCTGTGATCTGGCCACCATCCAGGAGAACTGAGAGTTCCATGCGAAAGTCACCAGTCAATCCAGACGACGCCCGCTGGCGTGAGCAGTTGACCCCCGAGCAGTTCCGGGTGCTGCGCGAGAAGGGCACCGAGATGCCGTTCACCGGCGAGTACGTCCACACCACCGACGACGGGATGTACCGCTGCGTCGCCTGCGGCACAGCCCTGTTCTCGTCAGACACCAAGTTCGACTCCGGCACCGGTTGGCCGAGCTTCACCGATCCGGCGGTACGTGAGAACGTCGAGCTGCACGAGGACCGAAGCCTGTTCATGCGCCGCACCGAGGTGACCTGCGCCACCTGCGGCGGCCACCTCGGCCATGTCTTCAACGACGGGCCGCGGGGACAGGATCGCTACTGCATCAACTCGGTGGCGCTGACGCTCGATCCGCCGGCGTGAAGAAGTGCGTCTCGGGCCGCGCCTGCTCGACGCCGTCGAGCGTCACGTCGACCTGCTCGTCATAGAAGGCCACCAGCCCGGCGATCGGCAACAGGGCGGCGGTCGGGAAGTCATAGGACCAGGCGAGGTCGGGATGGACGGTCTCGCCGATCACGACCGACCAGTAGCCGGTGGTGCGGCCCTTGTAGGGGCAGGCGGTCTGCGTGTCACTGGGTCGCAGGTGAGCCCAGTGCACCGCGCTGCGATCGAGGTAGTAGCGCGGCGGCAGTCCGGTCTCGAACACGATCACCGGCGCGGCTGACTCCGCGAGCAGCACACCGTCGCGCGAGACCCTGATGTGCTGGGTGGACCGCAGCGCGTCGGCGCGGGAGTAGGGGTTGCGCGGGTGCACGAACACCGGCTCGTCCTCCTCATACCAGGCGTCCAGCGCATCCCAGTCAAACCGCACCGTATCGACCAGCGGCGCCAGCGGGGACTCGAGGTAGCGCCGCCCGGCGGCGTCGCGGGTCACGTCGCCCACGCGCAGCCCGACGCTCGCCACCGTCCCGCGGCTGAGCCGATGGGTTCGCCCCTCGTCGACGAGCACCGCCTGATCGATGTCGCCGGCGGGGATCTGGTACTGCGGGTAGTACGGCCACTCCCATAGATACAGCGCCCGCGTGGTGTCCAGCACCACCCGGCCCGCGAGCTCGGCGCGGATCCGCCGGGGAACCGGCTCGATGTGATCGACGGACGTGATCGCCTGCGGATAGGCGGGCATGGCGGGGTTCCTCCCGGATCGGGGCGTTGGGCTGCAGCGCCACCATCATCGTCCAACGACGCGGCGCCGGTTGACGGTGATCACCCTCACAGATCATGGAGGGTGCACAACGATTGACCCTCCTAGAGTCAATGCTCGTGACCTCCGAGCTCGGGCATCCCCACCTCGCGGGCGGCGTCCTCGCCGAGCGACGCTCCAGTCCCGGCCTGCTCCTGGCCCTGCTCGGACAGGTCTCGATGCGGCGCCTGCGTGAGGCCCACGCCGCGCTGCGTCTCACCCCGCGCCAGTTCTACCTGCTGGGGGTGCTGGAGGATCGGGGCCCGATGGGGCAGTCAGACCTCGGCCTGACGCTCGGCACCGACCCGAGCATCCTGGTCACGATGCTCAACCCGCTGGAGGCCGACGGCCTCATCAGCCGCGAGCGCGACCCCACCGACCGCCGCCGTCATCTCGTCACGATCACCGAGGCGGGCGAGCGGCATCTGATCCGTGCCGCAGAGGCCCAGCGGGAGGCCGAGCACGAGCTGTTCGCCGGGCTTGACGACGACCAGCGCGAGCAGCTGCGCCAGCTGCTGCTCGCCGTGCAGGACGGCATCGACCAGGTGCCGACCTGCGCATCCCCCGACCCGCAGCTCGATTACTCGTCCTGCGCCGACTCCTTTGCCGACAAGACCACCTGAAAGCGCCCGCATGTCATCGACCAGTCCCACCCGTCCTGAGCCCAACCGCTGGGCGGTCCTCGCCCTGCTGGGCACCGCCCAGCTGATGGTGGTGCTCGACGCCACGATCGTCAACATCGCCCTGCCGTCGGCCCAGAAGTCGCTGGGCTTCTCGACCGACAGCCGGCAGTGGGTCGTCACCGCCTACGCCCTGGCCTTCGGAAGCCTGCTGCTGCTCGGGGGAAAGCTGGGGGACCTGTTCGGGCGCAAGTGGACGTTCATCGCCGGCCTGGCGGGCTTCTCGCTGGCCTCCGTGCTCGGCGGACTGGCCCAGTCGTTCGCCATGCTCGTGGCCGCGCGCGCCCTCCAGGGCGCGTTCGGCGCCCTGCTCGCCCCTTCGGCGCTGTCGCTGCTGACGGTCACGTTCGCCGACTCTCCGGACCGGCCCAAGGCGTTTGGCATCTTCGGCGCGATCGCCGGCGGTGGCGCTTCGGTCGGGCTGATCCTCGGCGGCGCGCTGACCCAGGCGCTGTCGTGGCGCTGGTGCCTGTACGTCAACATCGTGATCGCGATCCCGACCGCGATCATGTCGCTGCGCCTGCTCGTCAACCAGAGCAACCCCGATCGCCCGAAGATCGACCTCCCCGGGGTGCTGACCGGCTCGGGCGGCCTGTTCGCGCTCGTCTACGGGTTCTCCAACGCCGAGACCAACTCGTGGTCGTCGCCGGTGACGATCATCGCGCTGGCCGCCTTCGTCGTCCTGCTCGCCTGCTTCGTCCGGATCGAGCAGCGCGTCGAGCACCCGCTGCTGCCACTGCACATCGTCGCCGACCGGGCTCGCGGTGGTGCGTATGGCTCGATCGTGCTCGCCGGCTCGGGCGTGTTCGCCGTCTTCCTGTTTCTCACCTACTTCATGCAGGACAACCTCGCCCTCTCGCCGCTGACCACCGGGGTCGCCTTCCTGCCGATGACGGCGCTGATCGTGATCTCCTCGACCACCGCCCAGACCCGCCTCCTGGCCCGCACCGGCGCCAAGCCCCTGATCGCCACCGGGATGGCGCTCGGACTGGTCGCGATGTTCCTGCTCACCCGCCTGACGCCGACCTCCAACTACGCCGGTGGCGTCCTGCCGTCGCTGCTCATCCTCGGCCTCGGCATGGGCCTGATCTTCGCGCCGGCCTTCGGTACCGCGACGCTCGGAGTGCCGAGCAACGAGGCCGGCGTCGCCTCGGCGATGGTCAACACCTCCCAGCAGGTCGGCGGCTCGGTCGGCACCTCACTGCTCAGCACGATCTTCGCCAGCTCCGCGGCCGCCTTCGTGCGCACCCACGCGGGCGTCCAGAACGTGCAGGCCGCCTCGATGGTGCACGGCTACACGACCGCCTTCTGGTGGGCGGTGGGGATCTTCGCCATCGGTCTGGTCGTCGCGCTGGTCGTGTTCCCGGGACGGGTCCAGCCCGCCCGGGCGGGCGGCGAGGTGTCGCTCGCCACCGAGTAGGGGGCGGCCCGCGCTGCGCCGATCCCGTCAGCCGCGCGGCTGATGCTGGCGATACTCCAGATCGTGCAGGCGCGCGACCCGCGCCGGCAGCGCTGGATGGGTGCGAGCCAGCCACATCACCGGCCGGATGTCATGCCACCAGCGATGCGTGCGCGTGACGGGGACGAGGTTGAACGCGTTGAGCGCGGCCGCCGCCCGCAGATCCTTGTCGGGGATGCGATGCAACGCGTCGGAGACCTTGAGCAACGCCGAGGCCAGCGCGGACGGACGGCCCGTGATCATCGCTGACCCGGCGTCGGCCGCCAGCTCGCGGTGTCGCGACAACGTGTTGGTGCCGATGCCCGACACGAGGCCGATGATCGAAACCAGGAAGCCGTCGATCCCTCCACCCCGCACGCTGAGCATCAGCGCGCCCGGCATCCCGACGGTCGTCATCACCAGCGCGTCCCGATTGACGATGTGGGTCAGCTCGTGCGCGAGCACCGCCTGCAGCTCATCGAGCGTGAGCAGCTCCCGCAGCGCGCGCGTGAGATACAACCGCGGCGGCTTGCCGAGCGGGTGCACCACCCAGCTGTTGGCCTGACGCTGACCGCTCATCACGATCTCCGGCCGGGGAAGGTCGACGACCGCGCAGAGCCGGTCGACGATCGCGAACAGCTCGGGGTCGTCCCGTGGCGCCAGCAGCACCCTCGGCTCCCGCTTGCGCGAGACGTGCGCGACACCTCGCACGAGCGTGCTGATACCCACCCCGACCATAAGCAGGACGAGCAGGTGCCGCGGCAGGAAGATGACGACTGCCGCGAACGCCGCGATCGCGAACGCCGGGGTGAGCACGACGATCAAGGCCATCTGGATGACCAGCGCCCGATTGGGGACCGAGCGTCTGCGCGACGACACGTTCATATTCGTTGGGTACCCGGTGGACCGGAAACGAGACCAGGCGCGACCGGGTTGCCCGTTCGGGCATCTGGAGCAGCCGCCCCGCCTTGTGAAACGTCTCCTGGGCGGCGACGGAGCGTGCCTGGAAGCCGGCAAGGGCTGCCGCGGCACAAGAAGGCCGCCGGCTGACGATCGATCGAGCGCTCGTACCGCCCGCGGTGCCCCCTGTATCCGGGTTTTGCACCCACCCCTGCGCCCCAGCGCAGGCGTTGGGATATTTCGGCACTGCGACTGCCGTTTGTGCCCAACCTCCCGCGCCGAGTCTGGGGGTGGGGCGAAAATCAGCGTCCCGGGACGGGCTCGGGACCGTCTCCCGGCGACCGATCAGCAGCGCTCCGCCTCGGTGCGTCACCCCACCGTCGATGCGGGCGTGGTGGACGCCGCGACGAACCATCGGCCGTCACACAGCTCCCGGCCACCGATCTCGGCGGCGAGTTGTGCGCCGGTGAAGTAGCGCTTGAACACACGATGCCGGGAGCCGTCATTCAACGTGCGGTCGTCCCAGTGCTCCGCTGGTCGATCCGCTCGCCGGGCGCTGTCGATCACAACCAGCTCGCCGGCGACGCGTCGCGCCTCGGCGAGGAAGCGGACCCGTTCCTCCGGCGGAAGGTGACCGTAGAAGTGGCCGGTCATCACGCGGTCAAACGCGCCATCGGCGAACGGCAGCGCAAGCGCATCACCGGTCAGCGCGATGCCTTCAGGCAGCCGCGACTGGGCGATCTCGATCATCGCCGAGCTCTGATCGATCCCGACCGCCAGGCCCCGGAGATGCCGCGTCAGGAATCCGGTGCCGCAGGCGACATCCAGCGTCCGCGCCTCCGGCAGCGAGCCGACCAGCGCGACGATCCGTGACACCTCCTCCGCCCACCCGGGACGATCGCGGTCGGCGAACAGGCCGCTGCCCTCATACCAATCGTCGTACTCCCGAGCCCGCTGCTGGTAGTACGCGGCCGTCGCGTGATCCGTCGCGAACGCCGGTCTCAGATCAGGCATGTCTGTCAGTCTGCCCGCTCAGGGCGTGAGCGCGACGTTCCTCCGAGACCGGGGCGGGAAATCACGCGGACCCCCGCGTGGTGAAGCTGGGCTCCTGCGTTCTCCACGACGCGCTGGACTGCCTCGAGCGCCTCTTTGTTGAGCTGCTCGACGCCGACGGCCGGAGGAGTGATGCTCAGCTCGATCTCAAGGACGAGTCGACCTGGCGGGGCCGACGGCAGTTGTGCGGTGATTGCCTGGCGGATCGTCGAGGCGTCGGCGCCCGAGTCGCGGAGAATTCGCGCGGCGACGCCCTCGTTCACGCCCACCAGCGCCAGCAGCAGATGCTCGGTGCCGATGTGTGTGTGGGAGAGGTCCAGCGATTCACGCAGCGAGAGCTCGAGC
>CAZZYU010000028.1:6532-31708 GCA_964658375.1 uncultured Acetobacteraceae bacterium
GGTGCCGATGTGTGTGTGGGAGAGGTCCAGCGATTCACGCAGCGAGAGCTCGAGCACCTTCTTGGCCCGCGGCGTGAACGGAATCTGCCCCGTGATCACCTCCTCGCCGACGCCGACGATCCGGATGAGCTGCCGGCGGACGCGCTCCGCGGTGATCCCCATCTCCTCCAGCACCCGCGCGGCCAGCCCTGCCTCCTCGCGCAGCAGGCCGAGCAGCAGGTGCTCGGTGCCGATGTAGTTGTGCTTCAGCGCCGGGCTGCGGGCTTCCTCCTGGGCGAGGACGATGACTTGGCGCGCGCGCTCGGTGAACCGTTCAAACACGCCTCAAGGATCTCAGCCCGAACCCCCCGAGTCGAGCGCCGGTGATCACGGCAAGCTGTATCCCCAGCGCACCGATCCCAACATCCCCACCAGCACGAGCACGCCCGCCGCGATCACGAACGCGACGGTGAGATCGCGGGTGCGACTGACGGTCGCGAGCTGCTCGGCGAGACGCCGGTAGATCGAGCTCAACCGGCCCGCGCTCGCCGCATCGTACGCCCGGGCTCCGGACGCCCGCGCGATCTCCCCCATCAGCCGCGGGTCGGGCGGCACCGGCAGCGGTCGGCCACGGGGACCGCCGTTGGGCAGCACCCCGCCGACCGTGCCCAGCGCCAGCGTGTCGATTCCGATCCCGTCGCGGCCCGCCTGGCGCGCGACCGTCACCGGGTTGGGCCCGGCGTTCGCGGCGCCGTCGGAGAGGAGCACGATCGCGGCCGGGCGATGGCCGGGATCGCCGCCGCCCAGCAGCTCGATCGCGAGCCGCAGCGCGTCGCCGGTGTCGGTGCCGCCACGCGCCGACTGGGTGTCGACGATCGCGCGCGCCGCAGCATGATCGGTCACCGGTCCCTGCGCTGAGTCGGGCGTCGTCGAGAAGTTGATCGCACCGAGCGCCACGCTGCCCGGCAGCCGCTTGATGAACGCGTTGGCGGCGTCCTGGGCGGCGGCCAGCCGGGTCGGCGTCACGTCGCTGGCCGCCATCGACCCGGAGTGATCACTGACGAGCATGATCGCTTCGCGGCCGACCGCCACGCGCTGATCGACGCGCGGTCGCGCAAGCGCGAGCGCGAGCAGGCCGACGGCGCAGAGCAGCAGCGCGGCCGGCAGATGGCGCTGCCAGGACGGGTCTGTCGCCGCCGCCGCGCGCAGCGTCACGGTCGCCGGGAAGCGCGCCGCATAGCGGCGGGCGCGCCGCCGGGCCACAAGGGCGGACACGATCCCGACGGGCACGAGCGCCAGCGCCAGCAGCCACAGCGGCGCGCCGAAACTCATCGCAGTCGGCGTCCGAGCTCGATCAGCCAGTCCTCGTCGGTGGACAGCGTCACGTGCGGGACGCGCAGGCGGCGCAGCTCGGTCCGGATCGCCGCCGACCGGCGGCGCTCGAGCTCGGCGAAGCGCTCCCGCACGCCGCGGCGGGAGGTGTTGACCTCGAGGTGCGCGCCGGTCTCGGGGTCACGCAGGTTCAGCCGCCCGGAGGCCGGCAGACGCGATTCGCGCGGGTCGCCGATCTCCACCGCGAGCAGGGCGTGACGGATGCGCAGCGACCGACAGGCCGCCACCCAGCCGTCCTGATCGCGGAAGTCCGAGATCACCACGACCAGACCCGGCCGACGCGTCAGGCGGGCGATGCGCTCAAGCGCCCCGGCGAGGCCGCGCGGGTCGTGATGGCCATCGACGGCGACACCCTCGGTCAGCAGGCGTCCCAACGCCACGGTGCCCGGCTTGGCGGCCCGCGGCGAGAGCACGCGGGTGGCCCCGCCGCCGAACGCGACCGCACCGACGCTGCCGGCCCGACGGACGCCGAGCCGTCCGAACGCGAGCGCCACCCCCTCGGCGACATCGGCCTTCAGCCGCCGTGCGGTGCCGAACGCCATCGACGGCGAGACGTCAAGCGCGATCCAGGTCGTCAGCGCCCGCTCGGGGACATGCAGGCGGACGTGCGGATCGCGGGTGCGGGCGGTCGCCGATGCGTCGAGGTGGCGGACATCGTCGCCGGAGACGTACTGACGCAGCTGAGCCAGCTCGGTCCCGGCGCCGACCGCGGCGGCCCGCTGGTCGCCGGGCAGGGCTCGCGTGACCAGGCGAGTCAGCGACACGTCCAGCGCCTGCAGCAGCGCCGGGCTGATCGGCCCCGGGCCCTGGCGCGCGGCGGGGGGCGTGAGCCCGGGGGCGCTCATCCGATCCGCGAGCCGTCAGGCGGGCCGCTCGGGCCGTCGGGCATCGATTCCGGGCGGGTGCCGGGCTCGGTCACCGTGGCGAGGATGCGGGTGAGGATCTCCTCGACGGTCACCCCGTCGCTCAGTGCGTCGTAGGACAGCACGACGCGGTGACGCAGGACGTCGAAGCTGAGGTCACGCACGTCGACGGGCTCGACGTGGCCGCGACCGCGCAGCAGCGCGAGCACCCGCGCCGCCCCGACGAGGCCGATCGGTCCGCGCGGGCTGGCCCCGAACTCGATCAGGCCCGCCAGATCGGTGAGTCCGTGGCGGGCGGGATGGCGTGTCGCGTCGGCCAGGGCGACCGCGTAGCCGATCACCGCGCGCCCGACGCGGACGCTGCGAGCGCTCTGGGCGTGGTGGCGCAGCTCAGCGAGTGACAGGCGCTCCCGGACCGCCGTCGGCGCGTTGAGGCTGCGACCGACGACGTCGGCCTCCTCGGCGACGCTCGGATAGTCGACGAGCAGTTTCATCAGGAAGCGGTCGACCTGGGCCTCGGGCAGCGGATAGGTGCCCTCGGACTCGATCGGGTTCTGCGTGGCCATCACGATGAACGGCGACGGCACCGGGTAGCTCGTTCCGCTGATCGTCACCTGCTGCTCCTGCATCACCTCCAGCAGCGCCGACTGGACCTTGGCGGGCGCACGGTTGATCTCATCGGCGAGCAGGAAGTTGTGAAACACCGGCCCCAGCTCGGTGTCAAAGCGACCGGTGTCAGGCCGCCACACCCGGGTGCCGACGAGGTCGGCGGGCACGAGATCCGGCGTGAACTGGATGCGGCCGTAGGAGCCGCCGAGCACCGCGGCCAGGGTCCTGATGGTCAGCGTCTTGGCCAGCCCGGGGACTCCCTCCAGCAGGACGTGTCCGCCCGCCAGCAGGCAGACGAGCAGCCGCTCGAGCATCGCGTCCTGCCCGACGATCACCAGCTTGATCTCCTCCAGCGCGGCCTGCAGCGACGCGCGGGCGGCGCCGCGCTCGCTCTCGGGGTCCCGCGTCTCGGTCATCGCTACGCCACCCGTCCAAACCAGGCGAGCGAGAGGCCGCCGCTGAGGACCAGCAGCGCCAGGCCGCCGCCGGCGAACGCCGCGGTGAGCCCGCGCGTGACCCGGCGGTGGCTGAGCGCGGTGGCCAGGCCTGCATAGACGGCGCGCGCGGTGGCGCTGCTCGCCGCCCGGTAGGCCCGGCCCCCGGAGGCGGCGGCGATCTGCGCCAGCTCGTGGAAGGCGACGGGGACGGGCGTCACGCGCCGGCGATGCGCGTGGGTGATCGTGATCCTTCCGGCCGCCGTGCCGAGCGCGATCGTGTCGATCGCGACGTGCTGGAGCCGCGCCCGGCGCGCGGCCGGGATCGGGCTCAGACCGACGTTGGAGGCACCGTCGGAGAGGAGCACGATCGTGCCCGGGAGCCGCATGCCGTCCCTTCGCGGGACGGCGCTCAGCGTGTGCAGCGCGGTCGTGATCGCGTCGCCGATCGCCGTGCCACCCCCGCCGGGGCGCAGCTGATCGATCGCGGTGTGCGTGAGCGCGTGATCGGCGCTGGGCTCCTGCAGCACCTGCACCCGGCGGGCAAACGCGAGCTGACCGACGAGCACCCCGCCCGCCACCCCGGCGAGCAGCCGTTGCGCGGCCCGGCGCGCGGCGGTGAGCCGCGTGGGACGCACGTCGGTTGCCATCATCGAGCTGCTGACGTCGTTGGCGAGCATGATCGCGGCGCTGCGGACGGGCTGCGCGGCGGTGCGCTGAGGGCGGGCGGCGGCCGCGATCAGCGTCGCGAGCGCAAGGCCGAGCACGAGCACCGGCACGTTCCGACGCCATCCCGGGCGCCACGGCGCCACCGAGTCGATCAGCGCGGGCGAGACGAACCCCGCGCTGACCCGACGGCGACGGCGTTGGTGGACGACGTACCCAGCGAGCAAGACGGGGACGAGCGCCAGGCCGAGCAGCCGCAGCGGCGCCGCGAAGCTCACCGGATCGGCGCCGGTGGGGCGGCGAGCGTCGCCCTGATCGTCGCGCTCGTGCCGGCATCGTCGACCGTGATGTCGACCCGCGCGCCGCGGCGCAACCCGCGGATCGCCCGCGCGATGTCGGCCGTCTCGGTGATCCGGCGGTGGCCGACCTCTCTGATGAGGTCGCCCGGCTTCAGCCCAATGCCCGCGGCAGCGCTCCCCGAGCCGACGCTCTGCACGACGACGCCGCTCGGCGGTGCGGTCTCGATCCTCATCCCCAGCCACGCGATCGGTCGCGCCCCGGGTGCTTCGGTGCGCGTCGGCGTCGTGGCCGCGGTCGACGTCGTGGACCCCGAGGAGCCGACCAGGGCGTCCAGGCCGACGGCGCCGCCGGCGAGCAGCAGCGCAACGCCGAGCGCGATCGGCACCGCGACGCGGACCAGGCCGGCGCGCGTGAGGCCGGCGCCCGGTCGCCACGTCCACCGCAGCCGGAGCCGGCGAGCCGCCGGCGTGGCCGGCGCCGGCGTCGGCGCTGCGGGGGTCGCCGCGTCCGTCGCGTGCCGGTCGCGACCCCGATGACCCGCCAGTTCGCGCGAGACCGCCGCCGACTCGCGCTGCCAGTCGCCAGCCCACAGATGCCGGGGTCCGCTCATCCCCCCAGTGTTGCGAGTCACGGACCTCGGCCGCGCGGGTGGCGAGCGGCGAGGCGCGTCCAGCGGCTACTCGACGAGCACCACGACCGTGTAGCCGCCGATCACCATCGGCCCGGTGCGCTGCACGACGCGGAACATGAACGTCTGACCCGCCGCGGCGCTGCGCGGCACCTCGCCCTCCACCTCGACCTTCACGCTCTCCCAGGGGTCGAGCTCGTGAGACTTCGAGATCCAGGGAACCGGCAGGCATCCCCCGCTCAGCTGGGCCGCCCCCGTCGCCAGCAATCGGCGGGCGAAGAGGTCGTCGGGCGCGATCGAGCGCTCACCGTGGCCGGTGACCCGCAGCGTGAGCGGCAACACCGAGGTCGGCCCCCGCGGCCGGCGTCTCTCCAGCTGCGTGCGCCGCGTCAGCAGCGAGGGCACGGCGTCGCTCAGCACGGGTGCGACGTCGAATGCGACTGTCGCGCGCAGCGGCGCCAGGTTGGCGGCGTTCAGTCTCAGACCGAACGTGCCACCCGGCTTGGCGATGACCAGCTGCTCGTTCTTCTGACCGACATGGCGGTCCAGGACCGGGTCCAGCGAGCCGTCCGGGAGGTCAGGCCGGTGGGGCACGGTGACCTCGGCCAGCAGGCACTCGTGGCCCTCGTTCTCGACGATCGGAACCCACGGGCTGGGGCATTTCACGACGACGCTGGACCCCGATGGCACGACGCCGGCGAACCCGACGTTCCCGCTGTCAGCGCTTGTGATCGGATTGACGCTGGCGGCGGTGATCGCGATCGACGGATCGGCCCACCAGAACCGGACAAAGGCGCCGTTGGCCTGCTCGAGCCCGCGGTTGGTGATGCGGGCGAAGACCGTGTTCTCCTCGCCGGGAACCGGCTGATTGACGCCCAGCGACCCCTCCGTCCAGACATCGGGCGACTCCCAGAAGACGGTGTTGGCGGGCAGCGGGCGAATCCCCGTGTCCTCGGGCAGCGGCGCGCCCTCGTAACGGATCACCATGAACGTGTCGTACTGGCGCCGGGTCTCGGTCGCCTGCTGGGGCACGTAGAACGTCGGAATCAGGGCCCCGCCGTCACCGTTGCTCCCGTTGCCCTTTGCGGTTGTGGTCGACATCGCGCGTCTCCTTTACCCCTGGACGGCCTCGACTGGCGGGGTGACCGGTCGCGTGCCGGTCGCGGGATGCCATCCCTGCCAGCCATACCCACGGTCTCCGTCCAGGTCGTAGTCCGCGAGCTTGTCGGCCCCTTCCCGGATCAGACGGACCGCGTTGGAGACCGCATCTCCGAACAGCACGCCGCGGGTGGGAAACGCTCCCGCGTCCAGGATTCCGCCCGCCAGCAGTCCGGTGGCGTTGAGCACGTAGTCCGGATACCTGCCGCTCGGGATCAGATTCTGGGTGGTCGGCTCCTCGGCGCGACTGTCGGGGTAGGAGGCAAAGTGCAGGTCCGCCGCGCCCAGCGTCGTGTCCCGGGCGCGCGGGTACACGTCCTCGCCCGTGGAGTTGGTGGCGGTCAGGGGCGTGCCGGTGCGCGGGGGCGTGTTCTCGGCCAGGCCCGAGGCGCCGCTCGCGAGGTTGGTGAAGTCGGTTGCCGGGTGGGTGTTCCCGTTGACGTCGATCGTCCCCAGCAGCACCGGCGGGGGATAGGCGAGCGCGGTCCACACCAGGGCGTCGCGGAGCAGGTTCTCCAGCTCCAGGTAGGCGTTGTTGATCCAGTACACCGTGCACTGCACCTGGCCCCAGTCGATTCCGGGCGCCTCCGCGAGCGCGGCGGCGAGCAGCGCGACGCCGGCGGCCACGTTTCCGGTCACGAGCGCCAGCACGGCGAGGATCGCGAGCAGGATCTCGCACACCTCGCTTCCGGTGTTCGATCCCGCCTGCTGAGGTGGCGGGGAGGACGATGCCGACGGCGTCAGCCAACTCGGGGCCGTGGTCCCGCAGCCCGACGGCGGCGGGGGGAGGATGTTGTTGGCCATCGGACCGTCACCCGAGGTCAAAAACCAGAACACCGCAAACGCGCCCACGTAGGCCTGTCTGAAGGTCGTCGCCGAGAGCGAGTCGGCCGGCAGGGGTCGGTCACCCGCGGGGTAGGTGGCGGTGATCGCGTCGCTGAGCAGATCGGCGATCTCGTCGGGGAAGCTGTCGGGCAGCGAGCCCAGGGTCCCGGTGGCCATCGCGGTCACGGCGGTGGGCACCGCGGTACCCACCGGACCGGGGAGATCCCCGACGTTGAACTCGTCCTGCAGGTTGCCCGCGCACACCGACGCCCAGTCCACGTAGTCGGGGCTTGGATCGTCGCCCGCCATCGTCGCCGGGGTCTGCACGAACCCGAACGTCCACGCGTCGACGAAGTTCTGCGCCAGTCGGTTGCGCCACCAGTGGGTGCGATACGGGCCGCCGACGATGTTGTTGACAAACGGCTCGGCGGTCACCGAGGCGGCCAGGTGGGTCAGCCAGCCGAGCGCGAACGCCTTCTGATTGTCGGTCGTGGCTGACGACACCAACGCCCGCGCGAACTCCCCGGAGCGGTGCCAGCGCAGGAACTCATACGGACGGCAGCCCCGGGGATCGGCCGGTGGACGGCTGAGCGACAGCGCGGCAGCGGCTTCCTCCATCCAGGGGCCGAGCGCGATCACCGTCAAGCCGATCTTCGTCATCTCCGTGATCCCTGGCGACAGCACGTTGCCCAGCGTCGTCAGTGCGGTCTGCACGGCGGGCAGCTGCGCGAAGAAGCTCCCCAGCTCCGATGTCGATTGGCTGGCGGCGATCGAGGTGGCCTGGTTCAGGAACGACGTGACGAGGCTCAGCGACGGCCACGCCGGAACCACCAGCTGGCTGAACACCGTCGCGTAGGCCGCGCCGAACGGCTTGACGAACAGCTCCTGGAGCTCCTGCACCTCGTCCTGGGTGAGCTGCAGCGGATGGCTGATCGCCTTCTCCAGCAGCGTGAAGATCGCGCCGCTGGCGAGGTCGTCCGCCAGCTGAGCGCTGGGCGGCGTGTAGAGCAGGATGTCCGGGCCGAACGCTCCGAGCGCCGCAAACGGGCTGCGCAGCAGGCTCGCGCTGTGCGGATCGGTCGCCTCCAGGCCGGCGGAGGTCAGCTTCAGGGTCTCGAGATGAAACGCCAGTCCCGGCAAACGACACCCCCTTCTGCGTGTGTCACCACACACCATGTGCACGGCTGTGAGCATCGTCAGTTGTGACGGTCACCAGCTCCGTCCACTACCCCTCGCTCAAGCCCCTATTTGCGCCACCCTACAGTCACACTCTGAGGGCGTCAAGGTGAGTGACTCAGTGCATTGCACACCAAAGTTACTCATACGTCCTTACCAATTCAGTGCGTCACTGACCACGGGCGCTGCGTTCCGCCAGACCCTTGAGGTTGAGCAGCTGCCGGCGCATCATCACCAGGTCGCCCGGCGGGAACAGGATGCGCATCAACGCTCCTCGCACCGTCTCAGGGCGGTAGCCGACGATGATCTTGACAACGATCCGCGACCGGTCGGAGCCGACAGGGTCGACCCGGTAGGTGCAGGCCGACTGCCCGAGCGGCCCGGGTGCGGTCGCCATCGTGATCGATCGGCCGCAGACCACGGCGACGATGCGGAAGATGAGCTGCATCCGCTGGCCCGGCTCAAGCGCCTCCAGGCCGGGCGTGAGCTGCTGAGGACTGCGCCGGCCGCGGTTATCGATCCAGTCATAGCTGTAGGGGGCGGCGCGCAGCTGGCAGATCCAGCGGTAGCTGACCGCCGGCGGCGCATCGACGTCGACGGCGCGGTAGGCGGCGATCACCGGGCCGTCGATCAGCTCGTCGCACGGGAACGCCTCGGCGCGCTCGCGCGGCGTCGTGCCCCACTCTGCGACGACGCTCGGCCAGCCGATGCTCAAGGTCATACCCGGTCCACGCTACCTCGCTGAGAGCGGGTCAGCCGCCGCCAGAACGTAGACTCGGTCCCATGCGCGTCCGTTGCCTGGCGGGTCTGCTCTGCGCGTCCGCGATCACCGCCACGACCGTATGCACCGCGACTGATGCCGCGACCCCGGCTGCCGGCGGGCTGTCGGTCATCACCGAGCCGCAGGCCCGGGTCACCCCGCTGCTGAGCGCCGTCCGTGATGCCCGGCACTCGGTGCAGCTGGTCATGTATGAACTGGAGGACCCGAAGGTCGAGGCCGCTCTGATCGGAGACGAGCGACGCGGCGTCGCGGTCAGGGTGCTGCTCAATCGCGGCTACTACGGCGAGAGCTCGGGCGCCAACCAGGCCGCGTACGACGATCTGCGCGCGCACTCGGTTCCCGTGAGATGGACACCGTCGTTCTTCGCGCTCACGCATGAGAAGGCGCTCGTCGTCGACGATCGCGCCTTCATCCTGACCCTCAACCTCACCCCGCGCTACTACGCAACTGACCGGGACTTCGCGATCCTCGACCCTCAGCCCGCCGACGTGTCGGCGATCCGGACGACCTTCGACGACGACTGGGCCGGTCGTCGCGCCACGCCGCCGACCGGGCGCGACCTCGTGTGGAGCCCGGGAGCAGGTTCGCGCCTGCTGGGGCTGATCAACTCCGCGACCGGCACGCTCGACGTCGAGAATGAGGAGATGGATGACACCGCCGTCGAGCACGCGCTCCAGGCCGCGGCGCGCCGCGGCGTCCACGTCCGCGTCGTCATGACCGACTCGTCGGAGTGGCGATCGGCCTTCACCCAGCTGACCCGGGCCGGTGTCAAGGTCCGCACCTACAGCGAGGACGCGCCGCTGTACATCCACGCGAAGCTGCTGCTCACCGGCAACCGCTTCTTCGTGGGCTCTCAGAACTTCTCGTCGACCTCCCTGGAGCGAAACCGGGAGCTCGGCATCATCGCCTCCGACCCGCGCGTCGCGGGGTCGCTGACGCAGACCTTCGACGACGACTTCGACGGTGCCCGCCCGTTCTGAATCCGCCCGCTGACCCGTGCGGCCGCGGGCACTAGCCTTCAGGCGATGAAGGTCGCGATCGCGGGGGCCCACGGCAAGATCGCGCAGCGTCTCATCCCTCAGCTGGTCGGTCGCGGCGACACCGTCGTCGGCCTGCTGCGTCGCCCCGACCACGTCGACGAGATCCGCGGGCTCGGCGCCTCCGCCGTCGTATGCGACCTCGAGGCCGCGCCGCTGCAAGACGTCATCGCCGCCGTCGACGGCTGCGACGCCGCGGTGTTCGCCGCCGGCGCCGGCGCCGGCAGCAGCGCCGAGCGCAAGCTGACGATGGACCGCGACGGAGCGATCCTGCTGTTGCGGGCGGCCACCGAGGCGGGCATCCCCCGGTTCGTGATCGTCAGCTCCGTCGGCGCGGAGGATCCGCCGCCGGGCGATGAGGTCTTCAGCGTCTATCTGCGCGCCAAGGCCCAGGCCGACGAGGCGGTGCAGGCCAGCGACCGGGCGTGGACGGTGCTGCGCCCCGGCCGGCTGACCGACGATCCGGGAACGGGCCGCGCCCGGATTGACGCCACCCCCTACCGCGGCGAGGTCGCCCGCGAGGACGTCGCCTCGGTGCTCGCCGGGCTGCTCGTCGATCCGCGGGCGAATGGACGGACGCTCTACGTCAACGGCGGCGATACGCCGGTGGCCGACGCGCCGGACGCGGTCCTGCGCGCTGACTGACCCGTCGCATGCCTCCCACGAGCCGACCCCAACGGTCCGATCCTCGAGGGCTGGACGCTGCTGTCGGCCCTCGCCGGACAGACCGAGCGGCTGCGCCTCGGGGTGCTGTGACGAGCAACCGGTTCAGACCTCGAGGACTGCATCACACGCAGTGCACTCCTGGACCAACTGTGCGCCGAGTTCGGTCGTGAGCCGGCCTCGATCACCCGCTCGATCCATCTGCGGGTCTCCTACGACGACGCCGACACGACCCGGGGACGCGATCCGCAACGCGATCGACGCCGGGTTCTCACACGTCATCCTCGGACTGCCGGCTCCCTACCCGGAGAACGTCGCCCGCTGGATCGCCAGCGAGCTCATCAGCGCGTGGAGCTGACCGGCCGACGGCAGCGCGTCAGCCAGTCCCGCGCCGCCTCGGTCAGATCTGCCCCCGCCTCGCCGAGGGCCGACCCGACGCCGACGGCGAGGGCACCGGCCGCCAGATAGGCCTCCGCGTTGTCCGAGTTCACGCCACCGGTGGGAATCAACGCGATCTCCGGCAGCGGCGCGCGGAGCTCTCGGAACGCCTTGACGCCACCGATCGAGGCGGGGAACCACTTGACCGCGTCAGCGCCGGCCTCCCACGCCGTGAGGATCTCGCTCGGCGTGAAACCGCCGACGATCGCCACGGCGTCAGCGGCCCGCGCCTGTTCGATCACCGCCGTCCGGACGGCCGGCGTGACCACAAACGCCGCACCTGCCTGCACCGCCGCGTGAGCGTCGGACCCTCCACGCAGGCTGCCCAGGCCGAGGGCCGGAAGCCTCGACGCATAGGCGCTCAGGAGTTCAAACGCGCTGGGAATCGTGGCGGTGAGCTCGATGACCTGCGCATCGGCGGCGATCAGGGCCTGCAGGCGGGCCTCGGCCGCCGTGCTGTCATCGGTCCGGATGATCGGAATGAATCGGTCGCGGATGATTGCCGCCATCACGAGCTCGCGCCGGCTGTGGGTCACCTCACGGCCTCCACGAGGCCGGCTGCGGCCCGCCCGGCAGGACAGCTGGCCGTCCGCCATCACCGTCAATCGCCTGAGCGACGTCCTCACGGTGCGGGTAGGAAGCCGCGGCACCGAAGCGCCGGCAGGACAGGGACGCCGCGGCGATACCGGCCGCCAGGGAGTGCGCCGCCGATCCACCCTGCAGCCGTGTCGCGAGATAGCTCCCCGCCAGCGCATCGCCGGCTCCGGTCGCATCCACGACGTCGACCGCGATCGCGGGAAGTCCGAGGCTGAGCTCTGAGGACACGAGTGTCGCGCCCAACGCACCGTGCGTCACGATCGTCTCCCCGGACCGGCCAAGTGCGGAATGGATGCTCTGCGCCGTGTCGACGTCGATCAGCGGGCGCGCCTCCTCGGCGGAGATGAACAGGACGTCGGCGCTGCGAGCGAGCGCCAGCAGCCGTTCGTCATCGGGATGCAACATCGGCCGGTGGTTGACCGAGTAGGAGATGATCGCGCCGGCGCGCCGCGCCTGCTGGACTGCCGCCTCCGCGGCCGCCGCGGCCGACGCGGAGATCGAGAGGCTGACCCCCGTCACGTGCAGCGCCCGCAGGCCCTTAAGGAAGCCGCCGCGGAGATCGCTGAGGTCGACCCGGGCACCGGCGGACGCCTGCCGGTAGTAGCGAAACAGATGACCGTCGCCGGTCGCCTCGTTCACATACAGGCCCGTGGCGGCATCGGTCTCGATGCCGACATACCGGACGTCGAGACCCTCGGCCGTCCAGAAGCCCAGCAGCTCGCGCCCGGCCGCATCGTCCCCCACGCGTGCGCAGAGACGTGTCGCGGCGCCCATGCGCGCCGCCATCACCAGCGCGTTGGCGACGTCGCCTCCGTATCCCCGCCGCAGCGGGGAGAACGAGTCATCGGGATCGATGCCGACTTCAAAGAGCCCCTCGCCGATGGCGCCGATCAGCGGACCGGGCGCAGGCGCGGCGCCGGCGGCGCTCATCGTTCTCGCAGTCGCACTTCAAGCGCGTCCCTGAGGGCGTCGCCGATGAAGTTGAACGCCACGACGGTGAGGACGATGGCGATCCCCGGCGGGTAGATGAGCCACCAGTAGCCGTCGTAGATGTAGTTCAGCCCGGTCGAGAGCATCTGCCCCCAGTTGGCCGCGGGAGGGGGTGGTCCCAGGCCGAGATAGGAGAGCGTCGCCAGCAGCAGGATCGCATCGGCGATGGAGAACGTCGTCTGCACCACGATCGTGCTGACGGTGTTGGGCACGATGTGGCGCGCGACCACTCGCCAGTTTCCGCCCCCGACGCCGCGGGCCGCCTGCACGTACTCACGCGTGCGCAGCGACAACGCCTCGCCGCGGACCAGGCGCGCCGTCACCAGCCAGGAAACGAGGGCGACGAGCACGATCAGCACGATGATCGACGGGGTGAAGATGCTCGAGCACATGAGCACGAGCAGCAGATACGGGATCGCCAGAAACGAGTCGACGACACGCATCATGACCGCGTCGACCCAGCCGCCCAGGTATCCCGCGATCGCGCCCCAGACCGTCCCGAACACGCTGGCCAGCAGGGCGGCGGCGACGCCGACCTCCAAGGACGACTGTCCACCGAGCATCAGGCGTCCGAGCACGTCATGGCCGACGTCGTCGGTGCCCAGCGGGTGCCCGCCGCCGGGTGGCAGGGTGACCTGAGTGAGGTTCGTGTGGACCTGATCGGTGTGGTAGAACAGCGGCCCGACGAAGCAGAAGAGCGCGATCGCCACGATCATCGTCACCCCGACGAGCGCGAGCCGGTTCTGGACGAACACCCGGCCGATCAGGCGCCACGGACTGCCCGAATCCGAGACGTCGCCGGCCTCTGGCCCGACGATCAGGCCGCCGTCTGCGTCCAACGCGGCGGTGCCGTTCACCACCGTCGCGCCGTTGAGACGGATCGGCTGACGTGGCGCGCGCAGCGTCCGTCTCACGCGTACCGAACCCGAGGATCGGCGAAGGCGTAGAGGATGTCGGCCAGCAGTGAACCAACGACCGTTGCGGCTCCGACAACGACGATGAACCCGAGCATCGTGGGGTAGTCGTGCACCTGGGCCGCGGTCCAGAACAGGAAGCCCATGCCCGGATAGTTGAAGACCGACTCCGTCACGACCGCGCCGGACAACAGCGTCGGGAGACTGATCCCCAGCAGCGTGATGATGGGGATCATCGAGTTGCGCAGCACGTGGTGAAACAGGATGCGTGGCTCCGAGACGCCCTTGGCCCGCGCCGTGCGCACGTAGTCCTGCACCATGTTGTCGATCGCGGCCGAGCGCATGAAGCGGCTGAACTGGGCGACCGTCACGAGGGTCAGCGTGGCCACGGGCAGCACGAGTGCCGACGGCTGGTTGAGGATCGCGCCCACGCTGGAGCCCTGCGGACCCTCGGCGGGGAACAGGTTGAGCTTCACCGCGAAGAACAAGATCAACAGGATGCCCAGCCAGAACACCGGCATGGCGTAGCCGATGAATGCCGCGCCGGTGAGGACGTAGTCGATCGGCCGGTTGCGTCGTATCGCCTGCAGAAAGCCGAGGGGAATGGCGATGATGAGGGCGACGACCACGCTGAGGCCCACGAGCAGCGCGCTCTTGGGAAGGTTGGCCACCAGGAGCGAGTTCACCGACTGGTTGTAGTGATAGGAGTAGCCGAGATTGTCGTGCAGCAGTCGGCCGATGTAGTCGACGTATTGCACATAGATCGGCTTGTCGTATCCGTTGGCGACGTTGAACGCGTGCACCTGCTCGGGCGTCGCCCGGGGCCCGAGCAGCGACTTGGCGGGTCCACCGGGGAGAAAGTGAATGAGAATGAACACGATGATCGTGATGCCGATGACCACCAGCACCGACTGGGCGATGCGGCGGATGATGAAGGCGATCACGCGCTGATCCCCTCGGCCGCGATCGGTGTCTGCAGCGGAAAATGGCACGCGGCACGATGCGAGGCCGAGTCAAAGCTGCGCATCGGCGGTTCGATCTGCGCACACACGGGTTGCGCGCGCGGGCACCGCGTCCGGAACCGACACCCCGACGGTGGGTGCGCCGCGGACGGCAGCTCGCCCTCGACCGCGAGCGTGCCCTTGGCGCGCTCGGCTGCCGGGTCGGGCAGCGGAATCGCCTTGAGCAACCCCGCCGTATAGGGGTGGGCCGGGCGCGCGTAGACCTCGCTCGCGCTGCCGATCTCGACCAGCTTGCCGAGGTACATGACCCCGATGCGATCGGCCAGGTAGCGCACGACCGACAGGTCGTGGGAGATGATGATGTAGGTCAGGTCGCGCTCGCTCTGCAGCCGCTTCATCAGGTTGAGAATCTGCGCCTGAATCGAGACGTCGAGCGCGGAGACCGGTTCGTCAGCCACGATCAGGAGCGGCTCCAGCGTGAGCGCTCGGGCAAATCCGATCCGCTGGCGCTGACCGCCCGAGAACTCGTGCGGATAGAGGTCGACCGCCCCCCCGGCGAGGCCCACCTCGCCGAGCAGCTCCCGGATGAGCAGGTTCTGATCCTTGCGGCTACCGATCCGTTGCGCGGCCAGCGGCTCACGCAGGATCGAGGAGACGCGCATCCGTGGATCGAGCGAGGCGTAGGGGTCCTGGAACATGAGCTGGACGTCCCTGTGCTTGCGCCGCAGAGCCCGGCCGCGGAGTCGTGACAGCTCCTCGCCCTCAAAGGTGACCGACCCCGAGTCGATCGTCTCGAGGCCGACGATCAGCCGGCCGAGTGTCGTCTTTCCGCAACCCGACTCGCCGACCAGGCCAAACGTCTCTCCTCGCGCGATGTCAAACGAGACGTCGGAGACGGCCTTGACCGACCCGACCCGGCGCTGGAGCACCCCCTTGTTGATCGCGAACTCCTTCGTGACATGGTCAAGCACGAGCAGCGGCCCGTCCTTGATCGCTCCCGCACCATCACGTGGCTGAGCCCAGCCGGGGCGCTGCTGGGGCAGCGTTGCGCGCGCGGCGACGCCGTCAACGGGGTAGAAGCAGGCGAAAGCGTGGCCAGGCTCGGCGGCGGTGAGGCCGGGATCCTCGTCACGACACCGATCCTGTGCGTGACGGCAGCGAGCCGCGAAGCGACAGTGACGGGGCGGGTGGGCGAGATCGGGCGGCAGACCTGGGATGCTCTCCAGGACCTGGCTGGGCTGGGTCAGCGGACCCGGGATCGACGCCAGCAGCGCCTCGGTGTAGGGGTGGCGCATCCGGGCGAAGATCGTGGCGGTGTCCGAGGCCTCGACGATCCGCCCCGCGTACATGACCATCACCCGGTCGGCTCGGCCCGCGATGACCCCCATGTCGTGGGTGATGAGCAGCATGCCCATGTTCAGCCGAGACCTCAGATCGTCCAGCAGGCTGAGGATCTGAGCCTGGATCGTCACGTCCAGGGCCGTGGTGGGCTCGTCGGCGATCAGCAGCTTCGGTTCGCACGCGAGCGCCATCGCGATCACGACCCTCTGGCGCAGGCCACCCGAGAGCTGATGCGGGAAGGCGGTGAGCCGCTCCATCGGCCTCGGCATCCCCACCAGGGTCAGCACCTCCGCCGCCCGCTCCATCGCCTCCTTGCGGGATGCATCCCGGTGGATTCGGACCGACTCGGCGATCTGATTGCCCACCGTCATCGTGGGATTGAGCGACGTCATCGGGTCCTGGAAGACCATCGCGACCTCCGAGCCGCGCACACGTCGCAGGTCACGCTCCGACAGTGTCGTGATCTCCCGGCCGCCGAGCTTGATGCTGCCGCCGACGATGTGCCCGCCTTTGGGCAGCAGGCGCATGATCGACATCCCCGTCATCGACTTTCCGCAGCCGGACTCGCCCACCAGGCCGACGGTCTCGCCGGGCTTGATCGTCAGCGAGAGACCGTCAACGGCCTCCACCGTCGCCTGACGCATGCGGATGTGCGTGCGCAGGCCGTCGACCTCGAGCAGCTCGGTCATCGTGGTCAGAAACTGACGGAGGCCTTGGCGGAGACGCCGCCATCGCAATAGAGCGCGCTGCCGGTGACGAACCCGGCCTCGTCGGAAAGCAGCCAGGCGACGGCGTGAGCGATCTCGTCGGATTGGCCGATCCGGCCGAGAGGCACCTCGGAGGAGATCTGTCGCTCGAGCTCGGTGCGCGCGCCCGGCGCCACGTTTGCCCACATCAGCGGCGTGTCCGTCGGCCCCGGCATGACGGCGTTGACGCGGATCCCCGACGCCGCGTAGTCGATCGCCAGACAGCGCACGAGCGCGGCGATGCCTGCTTTGCTGGCGCTGTAGGCGGCCGCTGCGGGAAGCGCGACGATCGCCGCCGGCGATGAGGCGCAGACGATCGAGCCGCTGAGGTTGCGGTCAAGCAGCAGTCGGATCATCGCGCGGCACGAGAGGAAGACACCGGTCAGGTTGGTGTCCAGAGAGCGCTGCCACTGCTCGACCTCCAGCTCGTGCACGAGTCCCCCCTCATCGATCGCCGCGCCGGCGAACAGCCCCTGAGGAGGACCGAGCTCCGCCAGGATCCGGTCATAGGCGTCCTGTGTCTGGTCCTCTGACCCCACGTCGCAGCCGATCGCGAGCACCACGCCGGCGTCCGCGTGCTCGGCCGCCCGGGCGGCCGTGCGCTGCGCCGCGGCCGGATCGATGTCCAGCGCCGCGACGGGCGCGCCCCGGTGAGCCATCAGCAGCGCGACCGCCTCACCGATGCCCGATCCCGCCCCCGTGACGACGACCGGGGGCGGCTCGCTTCCGGACACCGTCACTTCGTCAGCGACCAATCTTCCGGATAGATGTTCTGCACGGAGTCCTGGGGGGTCGCGCCCTTGAGCAGCTTGCTCACCTCAGAGAGCTGATACGGAGCCAGGGGCATCCAGATGACCGGCAGCTGCTTGGCGAGGTAGTTCTCATACGGCGCCAGCGCTGCCGGCCCGCTCCGGAGCGTCTTGTTGATCAACGTGTCGTTGGCGGGGTTTGAGTAGTTACCGGCATTGGTCACCGCTCCGGTCTCAAACAGCGCGTCACCGGTGGGGTAGTTGTCCTCGCCCGTGTAGGTCCAGCCAAAGCCCCAGTCCTCCATCTGCCAGTTACAGGCCGACTGCTTGGCGGTGCATGGGACCGCGGTCCCGAAGACGGTGTTGACCGGCGCCTCGGGAAGCGAGATCGCGATCCCCTGCCGTTGTGCCTGGGACTGCAACGCGGTCATCTCCTGGGTCAGGAACGGGATGCCCGATGCGAACTGGAGCGTGAACTTCATCTTCGTCCCAGCGGCGATCCCGGCGCCACAGTCAGACGCCCCCGTGCCGGGCGTGACGCACGTCTGCACGCCTGCGCGCATCGCCCAGCCGTGCGACGCCAGCAGCTGCTTGGAGCTCGCCGGGTCATACGGATAGGGATTGTCCTTCTCCACCGAGGTGTCATATGGATTGGGGGGGTTCACCGGCACCGGTCCGTAGGTCGGGGTACCGGTCCCGTGCAGGAAGTCGCTGATGTAGGCCGGCTGGTCGACGAGCCGCTGCAACGCCTCCCTGACGTACAGCTGCTTGATGACCGAGCCGATCGCGGGGTTGTTGAAGTTGATCGCGATGTAGCCGATCCCGAACTGGCTCCACGGCGAGAAGTCAAAGCCCCGTTTACTGAGGGTCGTCTTCTCCGGTAGAGCAGTCGTGGGCAGATAGCCGAGCGTGATGCCCCCCGCCAGCAGCGTGTTGAGCTCCGCGGTCGCGCTCGTGAACGGAAGCTCCACGAACTTGGCGAGCTTGGGCTTGACCGGACCCGAGTAGCTCTGGTTGGGAACGAACGTCGCCTGTCCGGCCGTGGTGAACGCATTGAGGCGCCACGGGCCGTCGACGACCTGCCATAGCGGATTGGTCGCGTAGGTGGAGGTCTGCGTCGCCTCGTGCGCAAGGAACTTGTACACGGCATGGGCGCCGCTGACGGTGTCATCGTCGTTCCCGATCGAACCGTTCACCGAGGTCTTGTCCCACGCGTGCTGGGGGAGCGGATTGATCTGGTCCAGCTGGTTGTAGGTGAACCACTGCGGGTTGTAGCCCCCGTTGAGCTTCATGACGACGGTGCTCGACCCCTCCGCCTTGTAGCTCTTCACGTTGTCGGGGAACTTGCCGGGAACGTATGCGCCCCAGTCGGCTTTGTTGGCCTTCAGCAGATTCATCCAGAAGATCACGTCACGGCTGGTCACCGGGGTGCCGTCTGACCACTTGTAGTTCTTCAACTTCATCGTCACGACCGTGTTGTGGTCGGAGTAGACCGGCGGGTCGGCGAGGCTCAACGAGCGGTTGAGCACGGGATAGCTGTTGGTGTCGGCCTGCGATCCGTACCAGTACAGCGGCCGGAACATCAGCTGCTGAAACTGCTCCACGTTCGGCGTGCTGAAGAACGCCGGCGAGGTGAACGGAAAGATGTAATGGGGCGCGAAACCAGGCTGCTCGGCGAAGTATGCGGTCCCCCCATGCGAGGCGGTGGCGCCCTGCGACCCGGGCGGAGTGCTGCTGCTGCTACCGCCGCAGGCGGCGAGGACGAGCGCCGCAAGTCCGGCACAGAGAAGGAGTTGAACCGGCCGAAAACGTCGCGGATGCATCGGACCCCCTCGGGGTTCGCTCTTCTACAGGACGGATAGAGTGTTGTGCCCTGCAAAAGAGCACGCTGCAGGTCGAAATGCTATACGTACCTCCCGAACTCGTCAAGCAATCCGGCCAAAGGCAGGCGATGACGGACGTCCTGGAACACGATCGCGGCGAACCGGCGCAGCCCGACGGCGCCGCTCGCAACAACTCGCTCTCGGTGCGCCGCGCGCTGGCCATCCTCAGCCACGTGGCGAGCGCCGACGCCCGACCCGAGGGCCTCAGCCTGGGGGATCTGGCAACGGACTTGGACCTCAACAAGAGCACCGTGCTCCGCCTCATCAGGCCGCTCTCAGACGCGCATCTCCTGGAGCGAGCGGAGCCCGGTGGGCGTTACCGGCTCGGCCCCGCGACCGCCTACCTGGGCCAGACCTACCTTGATCGCCTTGACCTGCGCTCCGCGGCCCACGACATCATGGGCCGGCTGATGGACGCGGCGCAGGAGACGGTGCACCTCGTGATCTTCGATCCACCCGAGGTTGTCTACGTCGACAAGGTCGAAGCGCCGCAGGCGATCCGCATGCACTCGCGCATCGGCAGCCGCCAACCCGCCTTCTGCACGGCCGTCGGCAAGGTCTTCCTCGCCCATGCCGCAGAGCCGACCGTGCGGTCGGTCATCGACGCCGGACTGCCCGCCCGCACGCCCAACACGATCACCGGCGAAACACAGCTGAGGGCGGAATTGGAGGTGATCCGCGCCCAGGGCTATGCGGTGGACGACGTGGAGAACGAACCGGACATTCGCTGCGTGGGAGCCCCGATCTTTGACCACCTGGGCACCGTCGTCGCCGCTGCCAGCGTCTCGGGCCCGATCACGCGCGTGACGCCCGAGCGAGTGTCCGAGCTCGGAACGCTGGTGCGGGGGGCGACGAATGAGATCTCACAGCGACTCGGCGGCGGTGTCCCCGCCGACCGCGACTGACCGCCATGAGAATCACCGGCATCGAGTGTCATGTGCTGCTGGACCCCGCCTACGAGCGCGACGCGACGAGCTCGGCGCAGGACGACATCGTCGTCGAGGTGCACACCGACGAGGGCATCACCGGAATCGGCGAGACCGACCTCAACGCATGGATCGCGCGTGCGTGCATCGAGGCGCCCGGAACGCACACGATGGATCAGGGACTCGGCGAGATGCTGATCGGCATGGATCCGCTGGACCCGCCCGCGGTGTGGGAGCGTCTGTATGTCGGCACCGCGATGACCGGCCGCCGCGGCGCGGTGGTGCACGCGCTCGGCGCCATCGACATCGCCCTGTGGGACATCTGCGGCAAGGCGCAGGGGATCCCGGTCTGGACGCTCCTGGGGACTGCCTCGGGAGAGTTCCCCATGCCCTACGCCTCCCTGCTGCCCCACGCCCGTACCTTCGAGGACTTCCGCCACGCCTTCGTCGAGCAGGCCAGATCGGCCATGAAGCTCGGCTTCCGCGCGGTCAAGCTCGAGCTGCTCATCAACGGTCCGTACGCCAGCACTGGCCTCGACGAGCCCGATGCGCGCATGGTCGAAGTCATCGCCGCCGTGCGGGAGGTGGTGGGACCGGACGTCGCGCTGATGGCCGACGTCGCCTACGCGTGGAACTCGGTCGACCAGGCGCTCGAGGTGCTGGAGGCGTGGGCGGGATACGACGTCTTCTTCTGCGAGACCCCCCTCTGGACCGACGATCTCTCCGGCTACCGAGAGCTCGTGGATCGCTCGCCGATCCCGATCGCCGCGGGCGAATGGCTATCGACGCGCTTTGAGTTCCAGGAGCTGATGGATCGGGGCGGCGTCCAGGTTGCCCAGCCCGATGTGGGACGCGTCGGCGGACTGACCGAGGCCCGCCGGGTGTGTGAGATGGCCGCAGAACGCGGTCGCCTGATCGTGCCCCACGGCTGGAAAACCGGGATCACGATCGCGGCCACCGCGCAGCTGGCTGCGGTGACGCCCCATATGCCCTTCTTTGAGTACGTCCCCCAGGCCGTCGCCGGGTCGGCGCTGCGCCGGGAGCTCGTCGATGATGAGCTGTCACTCGTCGACGGCAGGCTGGCGCTCCCCCAGCAACCCGGCATCGGCGTCGAGCTCAATCGGGATGCGATGGAGCGGTTCGAGGCGGCGGCGCGACGACGGACCGCGGAGCCCGCCGGGTGACGGAGCTCGCGCTCAGTCAGCTGATGACGTTGGCGAGCGGCCTTGACCACCCCGAGGGGATCGCCCTGGGACCCGACGGGATGCTGTACGCCGGCGGCGAAGCGGGCCAGGTCTACCGCATCGATCCCGACGGCACCGGCCACGATCAGATCGCCGACACCGGCGGCTACGCGCTCGGCATCTGTCTCGACGCCGACGGATCGATCTATGTGTGCGACACCCACCATCACGCCGTGATGCGCGTCGATCACGACAGCGGGAGGCTCGAGCGGTGGTGTGAATCGGCCGGCGGCTCGCCGCTGGCGACGCCTAACTGGGGCGCGTTTGACCGTGACGGGTCGCTGTGGCTGTCCGACTCCGGAACCGAGGCGCTCGACGTGCGTGACGGCCGATTGCTGCACGTCCCGCCCGGAGGTGGCGAGGCTGAGGTCATCGACACCGGGCCGCTGCATTTTCCCAACGGTCTGTGCCTCGGACCGGACGGCCGAGTGCACTGGGTGGAGAGCTTTAACCCCAGCGTGCACCGGCTCGCGGACTCCGGCCCCGAGCAGCTGGCCGCGCTTCCAGGAGTCGTGCCCGACGGTCTCGCCCTTGATGCCCAAGGTGGCTTCGTGATCGCCTGTTACTACCCGTTTCGTCTGCTCTACCTTGCGCCCGGCGAGACCGCGGCGCAGGTGCTGCTCGACGACCCCACCGGCATTCACATGATCATGCCGACCAACGTCGCCTACTTCGGCGAGGGCCTGACCCAGCTCGCGCTCGCCAGCCTCGGCGGCTACGACGTCAAGGCGCTTCCCGCCCACGTGCCGGGGGCGCCGCTGCACTATCCGTAGCTGGAGTCCGCGTGCTGGCTGGCCAAGCCTGTGCATCACGATGCTTTGAGCACGACATCGTGATGCGCTAGCGTCGGAGTCATGAGGACCACTCTCACCCTGGCCGAGGACGTCGCCGCTGCGGTCCAGCAACTCCGACGTGAGCGCTCGATCGGCATGAGCGAAGCCGTTAATGAGCTCGTTCGCGCCGGCCTCATCACGCAGCACCGGGCGGTCACGCCGTTTCGGCAGAGGTCCTACGAACTCGGACGTGGAGCCAACTTCGACAACATCGCCGACACGTTGGAGACGCTCAGCGGACCATCGAGCTCCTGAATGCTGCTCGACGCGAACCTGCTGCTCTACGCGGTCCACCGTCGCGCCGAACAACACGAGCGTGCCGCAGCCTGGATGAGCGAGCAGCTCAATGGCACCCGCCGCATCGGGTTCCCTTGGCAGAGCCTCAGCGCATTCCTTCGCATCTCCACGCATCCTCGCGCCTTCGAACGACCACTTGAGCCAACCGCGGCGTGGAACCAGGTCACCGAGTGGCTCGCCGCGCCGGTCGCATGGCTGCCACAGCCAGGCGCTGAATACCGGCGCATCTTCGGCGAGCTCATCCGCACCTACGAGGCCCGCGGCAATCTGGTGCCCGACGCCGCTCTCGCCGCTCTGGCGATCGAAAACGGCGTCCCGCTCATCTCGACCGACACCGACTTTGCGCGCTTTCGCGAACTCCACTGGGAGAACCCGCTCACCTGAGCGAACCCGGGCGACAGACGCCACAGAAGATCTGCCTCACTGACCACACGGCGCCTCTGCATCGGAGTAGAGTCACTCACCTGCTGGCCCTGCGGCCAGAATCACAGCTCAGGTCCGACAGCCCCCGACGGCGCGCACTGTGCCACGAGGCGGGAGACCGACCGACTGAATTTGACTGCGGGGCTGGTGCAGGCAGGCGGGTCTGAGAACGCCTGCGGATGCCGTATCTCGCACAGCAGGGCAACGGGCATGCCCGAGTTGACGTTGACGTCTCTGATGACCGTCTCAGGGCACGGCCGGCGACGTTGCCCACGCTCTGAACCTCGATCCCGACGGTGCATCCGCCCGTCTGACACACCTCGTGGCCCTCGACGAGATCGTCCGGGCGGCGCACGGCTACATGATCAGCGACGCCGTGGACCGTCCGTCGTCAGTCTGACGCGGCACCGTCGCCGGTCAGGCGCTCGGTTCCGGCTCACCCAGTCGACGTGTCATCGAGCACGATCTCGTGTGATCGCAGCGAGTCGGAGCGCTGCAGCGTGTCGAGCACGTGCTGGTGCACGCGGCCGATGTACATCAGAAACTCCTCCACCCACGCATCGGCGTCGGTGACGCGCTCCAGCGGATCGTCGGCCAGGACCTCCCGGAAGTGCTCGGCACCCTCGGGATCCTGCCACCCGCCGATGACGAACACGCGTCGCAGGTCGGCATCCAGGCTCTCCCACATCTCGGTCAGGCGCGCGTTGCCGGCAAACCGGCAGTAGGCCTGCCAGATGGTCTGCCCGACCTCCGCCGCGGCGTCCGGCGCGCTCGTGTGGGCCCGGTGCTGGGCGTCGCGCAACTCGTTCACCGTCCGCGCGAGGTCGTTCCGATCCTGCTGCGTGCACCGCTGCGCGGCGCGTCTGATGATCGCCGTGCCGAGGACCGACCATGCGTCGAAGAGGTTGTCGACGTCCTCGACGGTGAGCGGCGCGACGCGATACCCGCTGCGCGGCCGCGTGGAGACGAGGCCTTCGCTGTCGAGGCGCAGGAGCGCCTTGCGAATCGGACTGAGACCGAATCCGAACCGCTCGGCGAGCACCCGCTCGGTGATCCGTTCGCCCGGGGCCAGGCGGCAGCTGACGATCGACTCCTTGATCTTGGCGTAGGCCTGGTCGGCCAGCGACTCCGTGCCCGCGCGCGCGTCAGCCACGGAAACGGGGCGGCTGATCTGAGACATGGAGTGCACGATAGCGGTGGCCGGCCGGGTCAAGGCCACCAGGTGTCACGTCGCCAGCGTCCTCGCCATCATCGACGTCCGCGGCAGCCCGAAGTGGTCACGGAGCGTGCGACCTTCATAGGCACGACGCAACAACCCGCGGGCCTGCAGATGGGGGACGACGTGAGCCGTGAAGTCGTCCAGACCGCCGGGGAGAAACGCGGGCTGGATGTTGAACCCGTCCGCCGCCCCGGCGCGCACCCACTCCTCCATCACGTCGGCGACGTGCTCACCTGAGCCGCGAATCGAGAGGCCGACCAGCGATTCGCTGGCCACCCGCGCGAGCTCGAGCAGGGTCAGCCCCTCGCGCTGACCGCGCTGCGCCCATGGGCCAAAGCTGGCGCCGCCCGCCTCCGGTCCGGCGCTCAGCGGCAGCGGCTCGTCGAGCGCATAGCCGCTGAGGTCGGGCTCGCCCTTCCGGCCCGTGGACATGTTGATCTTCGTGGCGAGCATCTTGAGCGCCACGTCGGGGTGCAGCAGCGACTGCAGGAGCCGGAAATCCGCCTCGGCGTCGGCCTCGGTCGCCCCCGTGATGACCGCCAGCCCCGGCATGACCTTGACGTGGTCGGGATCCCGTCCGGCCGCCTCGGCGAGCTCCTTGATCGTGCGGTAGCGCTCCTGTCCCTCTTCCAGCGACTGGGGGGTGACGAAGACCATGTCCGCATAGCGCGCGGCGAACTGGGTGCCCTCCGGGGACTGGCCGGCCTGCACGAGCATCGGATGCCCCTGCGGCGGGCGGGCGACGTTGAGCGGGCCCCGCACGCGGAAGTACCGGCCCTCATGGTCAAGGACATGCATGCGGTCCATGTCGGCAAAGACCCCGCTCTCAGGATCGCGTGGGAAGGCGTCGTCGTCCCAGCTGTCCCACAGGCCGCGGCAGATGTCGACGAACTCCGCCGCCCGCTCGTAGAGCTCGTCGTGCGGAAAGTGCGCGTCGTGGCCGAAGTTGAAGTTCTCGCCCGGCATGCCGCTGGTGACGACGTTCCAGCCGGCGCGGCCGCCGCTGATGTGGTCGATCGAGGCGAACTTGCGTGCGATCTGGAAGGGGAAGTTGTAGCTGGTGGAGGCGGTGCAGATGAAGCCGATGCGCTCCGTCCGGGCAG
>CAZZYU010000029.1:0-3132 GCA_964658375.1 uncultured Acetobacteraceae bacterium
GTCAGTCGACCGGCTGCCCGTTGGCGGTGAGGGCGACCTCGATGTTGCCCCGGGTGGCGTTGGAGTACGGGCACACCTCGTGGGCGTGACGCACGAGCTCGATCGCCTGCGCCTGGTCTGAGATGTCGGGAAGGGTCACGTCGAGTCCGACCGAGAGCGCGAAGCCGCCGCTGCCGTCGGGCGTCAGGCCGACGCGACTGGCGATCGACACGTCGCCGGGCTCGACCTTCTGGCGACGCGCCACCACACCGAGCGCGCTCTCAAAGCAGGCCGCGTAGCCGACCGCGAACAACTGCTCGGGGTTGGTCCCGCCGCCGTCGCCCGGAGGCCGCAGCTGCACGTCGAGGTTGCCGTCGGAGGAGACTCCGTGCCCCTCGGTCCGTCCTCCGGTGACCGTCGCCTCCGCGGCGTAGATCTCCTTGGCCATCACTGCCTCCTGATGTCGCTGTGAATCGCTGAAGCGAGATGCTAGGAGGCGAGCGGGAGCCCGAACGCGACCAGCTCGGCCCGGAGCCGTTGCGGGGACTGGAAGAGCACCGTCGCCATGCCGAGCTGCGCGGCAGCGGCGATGTTGCGCGGGGCGTCGTCGATCATCAGCGTCTGCCGGGCATCAAGCCCGAACCGGCCCAACAGGCGGCGAAAGATCTCGGGATCGGGCTTGATCACCCCCTCCGCGGAGGAGACCACGGTGCCGGCGAACGTGGCCATGAACCCAAAGCGCTCCAGCCGCTGCGGGTAGGTCTCGGCCTCCATGTTGGTGAGCGCGTAGCAGGGCACACCCGCGGCCTGCAGCTCCTCCAGGATCGCCACGGTCCCCTCGATCGGACCGGAGATCATCTCCTCGCTGCGCCGCGCCCAGGCCCAGATCAGCTCGGCCTGATCGGGGTGGGACGCAGCCAGGGCAGCGCACGACTGCGCGAACGGAACCCCCCGGTCATGCGCGGCGTGCCACTCCAGCGTGCACACCTCGGCCAGGAAGCGCTCCATCTCGGCTTCGTCGCCGAACAGCCCCCGGTACACATAGCGCGGATCCCAGTCCAGCAGGACACCGCCGAGGTCAAAGACGACGGCGGAGATGCGACGATCGCCGACCATGGGATCAGATCCTGCCGGATCGGCGAGACCACCGGAGCACTGTGATGAAGTGGAAGGGCGGATGCCCGGCACCGTCGACATGCTCCGCGGACCGGCCGGGAGCCCCGTCCGCGGACTCGTCGCGATCGGCCTCGTCTGCGTCGCGATGGGCGTCGCGGCCTGCGGCACGGGTCGCGGAGCGGGCGCCGGGGACCTGGCGGTGACCTCGCGGTCCACGCCCGCACGCCACGGCGCGCCTCAGACCGCCGCTCGCCGATCGACCATCGCCCACCACTCGTCCACGACCGAGACCAGCACCCACCAGACGGCCCAGACGGCCCAGGTCGCCGTCTCACGCGTGCCGCTGCGGGGCACCTCGCACACGCTCACCGTCCCTCGCGGCTGGAGCGCCGAGCTGTGGGCGCACGTCGGCGATGCCCGACTGGAGGCGTGGACCCCGCAGGGGGCGCTGCTGGTCAGCTCGCCCGACGACGGATCGGTCGTCAAGCTGACGCCCGCCAAGACGGGCGCGGCCCCGCGGACGACGACGATCATCTCGGGGCTCACCGACCCCCAGGGCCTGGCCTTTGACGATCTCCATGGGCGTGAGGTCCTGTACGTGGCCGAGTCCGACGAGCTGGATCGCTACCGCTGGAGCGCCGACGGCACCCCGAGCGCTCGCACGGTCCTGGTGCACGACCTTCCCGACACCGAGCCGGCGGGCGACGACGTCCACCGCCTGAAGAACGTCGTCGTCGGCCGCGCCCACACGATCTACGTGGACATCGGCTCGAGCTCGAACGCGACGATCCCCGCCGCGGTCCCCAGGGGCGCCCTGCCCCGCGCGTCGGTCCTGGCGTTTGATCCCGACGGCAAGCTCAAGCGCGTCTGGGCGACCGGCGTGCGCAACGGCGACGGCCTGGCGTTCGCGCCCGACGGGACCCTGTGGACGGCGGTCAACGAGCGTGACCAGATCTCGTTCCCGTTTCACCGCGGCTTCGGCGCCGGCGGGGACGACTACGGCAAGGTGATCCCCGGCTATGTCGACAATCACCCGCCCGACGAGGTCGCGCGCCTGACCCCGGGGCGCGACCTCGGCTGGCCCTACTGCGACCCCGACCCCGACGCCACCCCCGGTTCTGAGAGCACCGCGCTGCGCTACGGGAACATGCCCTTCACCCCTGACGAGCAGACCAATCCCGGCGGGCATCGGTTCACCTGCGCGAAGCTGACCCCGATCCAGCGCGGCCTGCCGGCCCACAGCGCGCCGCTGGGCCTCACCTTCCTGGAGGGCTCGACGCTTCCCGCACGCTGGACGGCGGGAGCGGTCGTCGCCGCTCACGGCTCGTGGGACCGCCAGCCGCCGCGGCCGCCGGTCGTCTACTGGATGCCATGGGAGGCCGGGACCCGGACCCTCGGTCCGGCGATCGATCTCGTCAGCGGATTCCAGAACACCGACGGCAGCCGCTGGGGCCGCGTGGCCGACGCGGTGCCCGGACCCGACGGATCGCTGTATGTGACCGACGACCAGTCCGGGGCGGTCTACCGCATCACGCCGTGACCCCGCGGACCGCCGAGGCGATCGGGGGCCCGTGCCCGTCAGTCGTGGACGAGCTCCCGGCGCCGCTCGCCCGCCGGCGTCCAGCCCAGCGCGGGGGCGATCTCCCGCGCGATCGTCTCGAGCATCTTCGTGTTGTAGGCGACCCCGAGCTGGTTGGGCACGGTGAGCAGCAGCGTGTCGGCCGCGCGCACGGCGGCGTCCTGCGCCAGCTCGGCGGCGATCACATCAGGCTCGCCGGTGTAGCTGCGCCCGAAGCGCGCGATACCGCCGTCGAGATAGCCAAGCTGGTCGCCGGTCGCGCCGCCGCGCCCGCCGAAGTAGGCCCGATCCTCGTCGGTGACGATCGGCAGCACGCTCCGGCTCACCGACACGCGCGGCTCACGCTCCCATCCGGCGTGCGCCCAGGCTGAGCGAAAGATCTCGATCTGCTCGGCCTGCAGCTCGGCGAACGGCACGCCGGTGTCCTCGCCCAGCAGCGTCGAGCTCATCAGGTTCAT
>CAZZYU010000029.1:3232-25387 GCA_964658375.1 uncultured Acetobacteraceae bacterium
CGGCGAACGGCACGCCGGTGTCCTCGCCCAGCAGCGTCGAGCTCATCAGGTTCATGCCCTGCTCGGCGGTCCACTGCGCGGTCTGCCGAGTGCCCGAGCCCCACCAGATGCGATCGGCCAGCCCCGGCGACTGGGGCTGGATCGCCAGGCGCGCGCCGGCGCCCGCCAGCCCGGTCTGCCGCGGGTCGGCCTCCGCGACCCCGGCGCCCGAGATCGCGGCGCGAAACCGCGCGGTGTGGGCGCGCGCCAGGTCGGCGTCGGAGTGGCCCGCGGGCGGGACATAGCCGAATGCCTGCGCGCCGTCGCGCGCCGGTTCGGGCGAGCCGCGGCTGAGGCCGAGCTGCAGGCGCCCGCCCGCGATCAGGTCCGCGGCCGCCGCCTCCTCGGCCATGTACAGGGGGTTCTCATATCGCATGTCGATCACGCCGGTGCCGATCTCGATGCGCGAGGTCCGGGCGCCGATCGCGGCCAGCAGGGGGAATGGGGCCGCCAGCTGGCGGGCGAAGTGATGAACCCGGACGTAGGCGCCGTCCAGGCCGAGCTCCTCGGCGGCGACGGCGAGCTCGATCGTCTGGGTCAGCGCGTCCGCCGCGGTCGGGGTCGCCGAGAACGAGGACGCCTGCCAGTGGCCGAAGGAGAGAAAGCCGATGCGGTCCATCGGTTCATCGTAGGACGGTCGTCGAACAACGCCTTCACACAATCTTTATTCGAAGATCGGCCGTTTCTCCCGTTTTCGGGACGTCAGTACGCCACCATCCTGGTGTGTCGCCATCGCACCCCGTCCAGGAACTGTCCCAGGAGTCCGCTCCCCAACCGGCCGGCGTGGCTCGTGGCGGGGTGCGCCGCAGCTTCAACGAGGCCGCGCACAAGCTCGGTTACTGGCCGGTGGGTCCCGCGCCGCGGCGCCCGGACGCGGCGGAACCGTCGGAGGAGCTCACCGCGGCCAACGACGATGACCGCGACGTCGTCGCCCACGCCGGCAAGGCGGTCCTCGCGCTCGGCGCACTGGGGATCGTCTATGGGGACATCGGGACGAGCCCGCTCTACACGATCCAGACGATCTTCACCGCCCACTCCGACGCGGCGCACACGACGCTGGCGGGGGTCTACGGGATCAGCTCGCTGATCTTCTGGGCGCTGATGGTCGAGGTGTCGATCAAGTACGCCGGCTTCATCATGCGCGCCCACAATCGGGGCGACGGCGGGATCATGGCGCTCGCCGCCCTGGTCAAGCGGCGCAAGATCGCGCACGGCCTGGTGCTCACCACGTTGGGGATCTTCGGCGCCGGACTGTTCTTCGGCGACGGGATGATCACCCCCGCGATCTCGGTGATCTCCGCGGTCGAAGGCCTCAACGTCGCCACCCCCAGCCTCAACCACCTCGTGATCCCGATCTCGCTGGCGATCCTGATCGGCCTGTTCGCCGTGCAGCGGTTCGGCACCGGGGCGGTGGGCTGGCTGTTCGGACCGGTGATCCTCGTGTGGTTCGTCGTCATCGCCGTCCTCGGCGCCCACGAGGTGATCCTGCACCCGGGCGTGGTGCAGGCGCTGTCGCCCGTATGGGGAGCGCGGTTCATGATCGATCACGGGGTCGCCGCGTTTCTCACCCTCGGCGGAGTCGTGCTGTGCATCACCGGCGCCGAGGCGCTGTACGCCGACCGAGGGCACTTCGGCGCCGGACCGATCCGCTTCACCTGGTTCGCGATCGTCCTCCCGGCGGTCCTGCTCTCCTACCTCGGTCAGGGGGCGCTGGTGCTGGCGCACCCCCACACGGTCTCCAATCCGTTCTACCTGCTCGCGCCCTCGAGCCTGCGGCTGCCCCTGGTGATCCTGGCGACGCTGGCCACGATCATCGCCTCCCAGGCGGCGATCACCGGCTCCTATTCGGTGGCCAAGCAGGCGATCCAGCTCGGCTTCCTGCCGCGGCTGAAGGTCATGCACACGTCCAACCTGGAGGGCCAGATCTATGTCCCGATCGTCAACTGGTTCCTCTGTCTCGGCGTGGTCGCCCTGGTGCTCGTGTTCCGGACCTCGGCGCACCTGACCGACATCTACGGCGTCGCGGTGACCGGCACGTTCATCCTGAACACGATCCTGTTCACCGCGGTGGCGCGCGCGACGTGGAAGACCTCGTGGGCCCGGCTGGCCCCGATCAGCCTGCTGTTCCTGACCGTCGAGGTGTCGTTCTTCTCCTCCAATCTCGCCAAGGTCGCCCACGGCGCGTGGCTGTCGCTGGCGGTCGGACTGGTGATCGCATTCGTGATGATCACCTGGCGCCGGGGCCGGGAGCTGCTGACGCGCAACCGGATCGCCGAGGAGGGGCCGCTGTCGGCGTTCCTGGAGGGGCTGTGCGATTCGCCCCACCCGCCCGATCGCGTACCGGGCACGGCGGTGTTCCTCTCGCCCACCGTCGAGACGACGCCGCTGGCGCTGCGCGCCGAGGTCGAGCATGGCCACTCACTGCAGGAGCACGTGCTGATCGTCTCGGTCGTCCCGATCGGAATCGCCCACGTCGATGCGCCTGACCGGTTCGCCGTCGAGCGGCTGGGCCGCGGCCTGTTCAAGGTGTCCCACGTCATCCTGCGCGTCGGCTACCGCGACAACGTCGACATCCCCCAGGCGCTCGCCGGCGTGCGCAAGCGCGGCCTGCTCGCGCGCAACCTCGACCTCGAGCATGCCTCCTACTTCGTCTCGCGGATGTTGATCACGCCGACCAGCGCGCCGGGAATGACCCGCTGGCGCAAGGCGCTGTTCGTGCTCCTGGCCCGCAACTCGACCAGCCCACTGGAGCAGTTCAAGCTGCCGATCGACCGGACCGTGATGATGGGCCGGCAAGTGACCTTCTGAACGCTCGCGCGCCGAGCCGCAACGCTTTCTCGGTCAGTGGGCCGGCTCCAGGACGAACACCGGGATCTCCCGGTCGGTCTTGGTCTGGTACTCGGCGTAGTCCGGCCAGACGGCGAGCGAGCGCTCCCACCACGCCGCGCGCTCAGATCCGGTGACCAGGCGCGCGGTGTAGTCGCCCTTGTGGGTGGCGTCCTGGACCTCGACAAGCGGATGATCGAGCAGGTTCTGATACCAGGCGGGGTGCTCCGGAGCGCCGCCCTTGGAGGCGACGGCCGCGTAGGCGCCGTCGTGCTCGATGCGCATCACGGGGTTCTTGCGCAGCTTGCCCGAGCGTGACCCCATCGAGGTGACGATGATCACCGGGACGTCGCGCAGCATCGTGCCGCGGGTTCCGCCCGAGCTTTCGATCTCCTCCACCTGATCGCGAACCCACTTCGCCGAGCTGGGGGCGTACTCACCGTCAAGCGGCATGGCGTGCCTTTCTGGTTGGGGGCCGGCTGTGCGATCAGGATCGCACGAGCCGGGTCCGCGCATAGCCGCGTTTGCCACGGCGTGGGTGGGGCTACCGTCAGAGGGACACGTCAGAAAGGACCCACTCGATGCCCCAGACGACCCAGATTCCGAACATCACGCTCAACGACGGCCATGAGATCCCGCAGCTCGGCTTCGGCGTCTTCCAGGTGCCCCCGGAGGACACGCGCGAGGTCACGGGCCTCGCCCTCGAGGTCGGCTACCGCCACATCGACACCGCCGAGATGTACCAGAACGAGGCGGGCGTCGGCGAGGCGGTGCGCGATTCCGGGCTCGCGCGTGAGGACGTCTTTGTCACCAGCAAGCTCAACAACGGCGCCCACCGGCCCGACGACGCACGCCGGGCGTTCGAGCAGACGCTCAGCGCGCTGGGCTTTGACTACGTCGACCTGTTCCTCATCCACTGGCCGCTGCCCACCCGCTACGACGGGGACTTCGTCTCGACCTACAAGACGCTTGAGGAGTTCAAGGCCGACGGGCGCGCGCGCTCGATCGGGGTCTCGAACTTCCAGATCGCGCACCTGGAGCGTCTGGCCCAGGAGTGCGAGGTGGTGCCCGCCGTCAACCAGATCGAGCTGCATCCGTATCTGCTCAACGAGGAGCTGCGCAGCTACGGCGAAGGCCGCGGCATCGCCACCGAAGCGTGGTCGCCGATCGCCCAGGGCGGAGTGCTCGACGACCCGGTGATCGTCGAGATCGCCCAGCGGGTGGACCGCAGTCCGGCACAGGTCGTGCTGCGCTGGCATCTGGAGCGCGGCTCGATCGTGTTTCCCAAGTCGGTCACGCCCGACCGGGTCCGGGAGAACTTCGCGCTGTTTGACTTCGAGCTCACCCCCGGGGATCTCACCGCGATCGCCGGACTGGACAAGGGCGAGGACGGGCGCACCGGTCCGGACCCCGACACGTTTGACCGGATCCCGACCTCCTGAGCGGCCGCGGTTTGACCGGCGCGGGCCGGGACAGAATCACTCGAGCAAGCACCACCATCGATCAAGGAGCAGGCGATGCCGGCAAAGGGCACAGCGGAATGGAAGGGCGAGCTGCAGACGGGGAGCGGGACGTTCAACGCGGGAGATTCGATCAGCGGCCAGTACTCGTTCAAGTCGCGCTTTGAGGATGGGCCGGGTGCCAACCCCGAGCAGCTGATCGCCGCGGCGCACGCGTCCTGCTTCTCGATGGCGCTCTCGGCCGCCCTGGCCGACGCCGGCACGCCCGTCGATTCGGTCTCCACCGAGGCCACCGTGACGCTGCGGATGATCGACGGCGCGCCGACGATCACCAAGATCGCGCTGGCGACGACGGGCGCCGTGCCGGGAATCGACGCCGCCGCGTTCCAGGAGGCCGCTGAGGGCGCGAAGGCGAACTGCCCGGTCTCCAAGGCGCTGGCCGGCGTCCCGGAGATCACGCTCGACGCGACGCTCGTCTGATAGGAGATCGGCGCCAGCGCGCCGCATCAACTGGCCGGAAGAACGCAATTAATATGTCTCAATTCACAGTCTGGTGGCACCATTAGTCGTATGCCCGACGACGGATTCCAAGATCGCCTGCGCGCGCTCGCCGACCAGCTGTCGCGCTCGATCTCAGAAGTCAACCTCGAGGATGTCGCCGACCGGCTCGGCGTGGACCCCGACCGGGTCCGCGGAGCCGCCGGTGCGGTCGAGGGCTGGCTGGCCGGCCAGGCCGCGGGCGAGACCCCGCTGTTCGGCGACGTCATCCCGGTGCCGGTGCCCGACCGGCAATCGCAGCGCGGTCGCGCGGCCTCGGCCGGTCCCCATCCGCTTGACCTGCCGACCGACGAGCAGGGCCGGGCGCTCAGCGCTCTGGACTCGGGTCGCTGGACGGTGAAGTCAGGCAGCAGCCAGCTGACCACCACCGGCTTGGGGCCGGCGCCGGCCCACGCGGGCAGCGGGCCCTCGGACCTGGTCAACGAGCTGCGCGCACGTGACTGGATCACCGCCGACGGCGCGGTGACCTTGGTCGGCCGCCAGGCGCTGCTGCGCTGGTGTCAGACCGTGGGGGCACCCACATCAGAGCCCCCTCGTCAGGACGAGCGCCCAGACCAGCAGTAGCGGCCCGCCGGTGACGGCACGGCCAGGGCGTCGTGCTCAGTCGTCGAGCGCCCCGGGCCCATGGGGCGGTCAGTCGTCGAGCGCCCCGGGCGGCAGCCAGTCGGCAGCCAGCTCCAGGAAGGCGGCGAGCGCCGGCAGTGACCGGCGCTCACGCGCCCACGCCAGCGTCACGTTGCGCCGCAGCCCGGGCGGCGCCAGCGCGACGACGCTGACGTCGGCGCCCGCGTGCTCGGCGGCCGACTGGGGCAGCAGGGAGACGCCGATCCCCTGCCCGACGAGCTCGATCGTGATCAGGGGGTCGATCGTCTCGGCGGTGACGACGGGGCGGGCCAGGCCGGCCGCCCGGAACCCGTCCTCGATCGTGTCGCGCATCCCCGAGCCGCGCGGGAAGGTGACGAGCGGTTCGCCGGCCAGGCCCTCCAGCGACACGCGCCGGCGCCCGGCGAGGGGATGACCGGCGGGCATCAGGGCGACCACCGGCTCGCGGGTGACGAGCGTGCCGTGGACGCGCTCGGGAAGCTGCTCAGGGGCGAATGAGACAAGGGCGACGTCGACGGTCCCCTCGTCGAGCCACTGGACCAGCTCCTCGGAGGTCGTGTCGCGCAGGGTGATCTCGACGGCCGGGTGGCGTCGCTGGAACTCGGCGAGGGTGGCCGGCAGCGGCACCGGCCCGCTCGGACTGCCGCTGCCGATGCGCAGTGTCCCGGAGACCAGGCCGGTGAGCTGAGCCACCTCGGCCCGCGCGGTCTCGGCCTGGCCGAGCATCAGACGGGCGTGGCGCAGCAACACCTCGCCGGCCGGCGTCGGGGTGACTCCGCGCCGGTCGCGGACCAGCAGCTCGGCGCCGAGATCGCGCTCCAGGTCGCGCATCTGCTGGGAGAGCGCCGACTGGGCGACGTGCAGTTCGGCGGCGGCGCGGACGAACTGCCGCTCCTGCACGACGGCGACGAAGTACCGCAGGTGGCGGAGCTCCATGATTCGTTAAATACGATGGTGACGATCGGAAAGGACTCTTTGACTTATAGCAGCGAGAGGAGCAATGTACGGGGCGTACTTCGACTCACCCCGACCGAAAGGTGCTCTCATGACCAAGCACACCGATTCCATGATGCGCCGCGTGCTCAACTCACTGCGACGGACCTACGCCGACATCGACCACGCCTCGCGGCTGCTGATGGACGCGAATCCCGACCGCCGCCACTAGGCGTTCGGACACGAGCACACGCGCCCGCGGCCCGTCAGTCGGCCGCGAGCGCGAGCTCAGCCAGTTGCTGAGCGCCGGCGCGTGACCGGGCGACGGCGAGAAACCGCTTGGCGTGGCAGAACAGCGCGTCACCCACGCCGGTGACCGCGATCAGATCATCGCCGTCCAGACCGGCCCACGCGGCCGGCAGGTCGCGCCGGTTCTCAAAGGTCCCGAGCTCCCGGGGAACGGCCTCCAGACCGAACCCCTGGCGCTTGGGATAGATCACGAACAGCGCCTCTGGTGCGTCGGGAACGAGCGCTCGCTTCCACGGGACGTTGACCGGTAGCTCGACGACCCGGGGATCGGCCGCCTCGCCGATCGCCCGCTCGACGATCCCCTCCGCCCGGCGTGCGGACGCGGCCGCAGCGATCTCACGGACGAGGATGCCGCGGGCCAGCGCCACCGCCTCGTCAAAGCGCTCGCGTTCGCCCGCGGGGTCAGACGTCTCGTCCCAGCGGAGGTTGAGGCCGCCGATGACACCGCTGACCGACAGCGGGTGGACATCGTCGACCACGAGCTCGGCAAGCCGCTGCCCGGTGTCGTTGGCGTCGATCGCCTGGACGAGCGTCGCGTCGACAGCGTCGGCGACGAGCTGATCGTCATCGCAGATCCGGGCGCCGAAGTGGCGCCAGACCAAGCCGAACGACGCATACCGGACCCCGTTGGCCCGCTGACGGTCAAAACCGCGCTGGTGGTGGTCGAAGTCCCCGGTGTCGGGGTCGTCGTCGAACCCGACGTCGACCCGCACGTCGGCCTGCGCAACCCGGTCGCGGTCGCGCGTGCGGATGATCTCGACCGTCTCGCCGAGCAGGCTCAGGGCGGCGACGGCGAACACCTCGTCGGCGTGAAACGAACCATCGTGAGTGGCGATCTGCATGTCGCGCGAGACTCTAGACTCGCCGAATGCCGAGCAGCCCGTCAGCCGCCGACCGGCCGCCGCCGGACCAGGGTGACGAGATCTCAGCGGTGCTCCCGGTGGTCGGGACCACGGTCACGACCCTCAGGCGTGAGCATGGTCCCGGCGAGCTGCAGATCTCCCGCGATGAGCTGGCGTTCGTCGCCACCGAGCCCCACGGCCCCCCGACCGTCGTGCAGCCGCTCGTCGACGATGACCTCGTCACCGTCACGATGGCGCGGCTGCGGCCGCGCTCGGCAAACTCGTTTCTGATGCTGACGGTCGGCACCGGCCGCCTGCGCGTCGCCGTCTCATCCGCCCAGCGGCGCGTCCTCGTGGAGGCGCTCCGCGACGCTGGGATCGAGGTGCGGGAGACACGCTCCTGGATGGCGCCGCGCTGACGCGTCGCCGATCACCAGCCCGCCGACCGGGCCGGACACCGCGCTGCGCCGTGCGTGCAATCGCCGCCGGATGCGCCGCATCGGTGGCGGCCGCCGCGGTCCTGATCGCCGGCCCAGCCGCCGCACATCAGACCCGGTCGCGCGAGCCGCTGCGGCACATGATCGTGGGCGTCGATCCTGGTCACAACGGCCGCAACGCCACCGACCCGACCTACATCGACCACCGGATCTGGAACGGCCGCGAGTACGAGGCCTGCAACACGACCGGCACCGAGACCGACAGCGGCTACCCCGAGGCGCGCTTCAACTGGCACGTCGCCACCGACCTGGTCGCCGACCTCACCACCGAGGGCGCCACGGTCGTGCTCACGCGGCACAGCAACACCGGGGTCGGGCCGTGCGTCAACCGTCGCGCGGCGATCATGAACCGCGCGCACGTGAACGTGGCGATCGCCATCCATGCCGACGGCGGGCCGCCGGGGGGACGGGGCTTTGCGATCCTCGAGCCGGTCGCCGATGGCATCAACGACCGCGTGATCGGCGCCTCGGATCGTTTCGCGCGGGTCCTGCGCACGCGCTTTGCAGCACAGACCGGGATGCCGGAGAGCACCTATGACGGAGTCGACGGCCTGCAGCCGCGCGACGACCTGGCGGGCGAGAACCTGACCCGCGTTCCCTACGCCCTGATCGAGTGCGGCAACATGCGCAACGCCACCGACGCCGCGCTGCTCACCAGCCCCGCCTTTCAGAAGCGAGCCGCCGCCGCGATCGCCGCGGCGATCACCCGGTTTCTCACCGGCCACCCATAAAGCCTCGGTGGCGCTACATCGCTGCGCCCGAGCGGGAGGCGGCAGTGCCCGACCGCGGGCCCGACGGCCCCCACAACGAGGGGGCCGCGAGCGTCGGCGGGGTGAGAAACGTCGGCCGGCGGGGGTCAAGGAAGTCCATGACCGTGGCGGCGTTGGCATCGCGGTAGGTGAGCGATGGCAGGTTCCACTTGGCCTCGATCGTCGCCAGCACCGAGGTGTGGTCGTGCACGATGTCGGTCACCGCAGCGGGGCGGGAATAGGGCGAGACGACGACGGCGGGGACCCGCGGTCCGTAGATCGTGTAGCTGCCGGCGACGTCGCTGGCGGTGAGGCTCGGGGGGATCGAGTCGGGCGCGAGCGCGGGCGGCGGCGGGACGTGGTCGTAGTAGCCGCCGTGCTCGTCGTAGGTGTAGATCAGCAGCGTGCGCGGCCAGGCCGGTGACTGCAACACCGCCTCGAGGATCCGGTGCGCCCACGCCTCGCCGTAGTAGAGGTCCTGCGGGTCCTCCTCGTCGCCGCCGAGGGCCTCCAGTCGGGCGCCCAGCTCGGCCAGCCCCGGCACCTGGGTGAGGTGGCTGCCGATGTCGGAGAGCACGCCGAACTCCGGGTCGACGAAGCTCACCGCGGGCAGCGTGCCCGCCGCGCAGTCGGCGTGGAACTGCGCGACCGGCGTGATGTTGCCCGGGTAGGACTTGATGATCGAGGGAATGATCGCGGTCTGCGGAAGATCGGTGAAGTAGTTGCGCCACGAGATCCCGTAGGCGTTCAGACGGTCGAAGATCGTCCCGTTCGGTGGCGGCGGATCGGTCAGCGTCGCCGAGCTGGTGGCGATGTCGCCGTACGCGGTGCCCGCCATCAGAAACCGCCGGTTGGGGTAGGTCTGGCACGGCGCCGAGCAGAACCACCGGTTGGCGACGGTGAACGTGCTCGCCAGGGAGTAGGCGAACGGCACCACCGAGCGCGGGTAGTAGCCCATCGCCTGGGTCGTGTCGTCGTTGGACGTGATGAAGCCGTCCATCGCACCGCCGTTGATCTGGGCGTGGGTCGCGTTCCACGTCTGCGTCACCGACGGGTGCTGGGCGGTGTCGGCAAAGGCGTAGGCACGCACGGCGGCGCCGCTCGCATCCGGGTTGGTGTTGCGCGCCCCGCCCAGGAGTCCGAAGCTCAGCCCATCGGCGCGGTGCTGGCCGACCCGCGCCAGCTCGCCGAGCAGGTTGTCGAAGGAGTGGTTCTCCATCATCACGACGACGACGTGGTCAAACGGCATCTCGGCGGCGGCCGTGCCGGCCGGCCGGCCGGGATCGGGCAGGCTGTCAGGCGACCGCACCGCCCCGACGGCCGAGGCCGAGGCCGCGAGCGTCCCCTCGCTCAGGCCCGAGACCGCCATCGCCGCGCCCAGCGCGCTCGTGCGCCGCAGGAAGGTCCGGCGGGTGAGCCGCCGGCGGGGCGTCGGATCGGTGCTCATGCAAGGCTCCCTGCGGTCGCGGACGGGTCTGCCTGGGCGCCATCCTGATCGATCCGCCGGCCCAGCGGGTGATTGATCTGTGAAGCGCCGCCCCGATGATGGGCAGCTGGGCGTTCAGGTCCGGCGCAGGTAGGTCTCGCGCTCCCAGTCAGAGACGGAGTCCATGTACTGCGCCCACTCGGCTCGCTTGACGGCGAGGAACTCACCGAGCGCCTCGTCGCCCAGCGCGGCCCCCAGCACATCGTCGTCCTGGAGCGCGTCGAGCGCCTCACACAGGGTGCGCGGGAGCGTGGGACCGTCGCCGAGCCGGGCTGCGCCTTCAATCGGGTCGCCGCTGTCCAACCCGCGCTCCACGCCGTCCAGACCGGCGGCGATCATCCCGGCCAGCGCCAGATACGGGTTGCAGGATCCGTCGACGGCGCGGTTCTCAAACCGTCCCGGGCCGGGGACGCGCAGCATCGCCGTGCGGTTGTTGGCTCCGAGCACGATCGCCGCTGGCGACCAGGTCGCGCCCGAGCTGCCCCCGCCTGACCACAGCCGTTTGTAGGAGTTGACCGTCGGCATGGCGAGCGCCGCCAGCCCCCGCGCGTGGGCCATGATGCCGCCGGCGAAGGCATACCCCGTCGTCGAGAGCCCCGTCCCCCGCCGGTCGTCGGCATCGGCGAACGCGTTGGTGCCGTCGGGCGCCCAGCAGGACAGGTGGACGTGCGCGCCGGAACCGGTGCGGCCCGCCAGCGGCTTGGGCATGAAGGTGGCGATCGCGCCGTGAGCGGCGGCCAGGTCGGCGACGATCGTGCGCAGCAGGGTGAAGCGGTCGGCGGTGCTCACCGCGTCGGCGAACCCGAAGTTGATCTCGAACTGGCCGTTGCCGTCCTCGTGATCCAGGGCGCTCACCCCCCAGCCGAGGTCCTCCAACGCGTCGACGATCGCGGTCACCACAGGCGCGCTGCGCAGCAGCGCCTTGAGGTCGTAACAGGGCTTGTCCAGTGCGTCGAGGCCGTCATAGAGGACGAGCGTCCCCTCGGCGGTCTCGCGCAGCAGGAAGAACTCGGGCTCCATGCCCGCCACCGGCGCCAGGCCGGCCGCGGTCGCCCGCTCCTGCACGCCGGCGAGGATCGCGCGCGAGTCACAGCCCACCACCCGCCCGTCATCGGTGACGGTCGAGAACGCGACCGCCACGTCGGACCGGTGCGGCAGCACGGTGACCGTCGACGGATCGGGACGCGCGACCAGCTCCGGATGCTCGGCCTTGCGGGCGAAGCCGTGGTTGGCAAAGCCGGCAAAGCCCGCTCCTCCGCCGGGCGCACAGGTGTCGGCCCACGCGGCCGCGGGAACGATCTTGGCCTTGGCCGCGCCGTGGATGTCGACCCACTGCACGGCGACGTAGCGCACGCCGTCGGGCAGGATCCCGTTGGACGCGCTCATCGGCTCGCCTCCCCCGGCACCCACGATGTGCCGGCCAACGGCACCCCGGCCATGGCGGCCGCCTCGACCGTCAGCGCCGCGAGGTCCTCGGGCTCGAGGTTCAGCACGTGGGACTTGCCGCACGCGCGGGCGATCGTCTGCGCCTCGAGCGTGATCACCCGCAGGTAGTTGGCCAGTCGCCGCGCGCCCGCCGCCGGATCCAGGCGCGCGCTCAGCTCCGGATCCTGGGTGGAGATCCCCGCCGGATCGCGGCCCTCGTGCCAGGCGTCATAGCGACCCGGGGCGGTCCCCATCGCGGCGTACTCCCGCGCCCAGCGCGGGTCGTTGTCGCCGAGGGCGACGAGCGCGGCGACGCCGATCGAGACCGCGTCGGCGCCCAGGGCGATCGCCTTGGCCACGTCGGCGCCGGTCCGGATGCCGCCGCTGAGCACGAGCTGGACGCCGGTGCGGTGCATGCCGGTCTCCTGGAGGGCGCGGACCGCGGGGGCGACCGCGGCGAGCGTCGGGATGCCGACGTGCTCGATGAACACGCTCTGCGACGCGGCGGTCCCGCCCTGCATCCCGTCCAAGACGATCACGTCGGCCCCCGCCTTGATCGCGAGCATCGTGTCGTAGTACGGCCGCGAGGCGCCGATCTTGACGAACACCGGCACGCGCCAGCCGGTGATCTCGCGCAGCTCCTCGATCTTGATCGTCAGATCGTCGGGGCCGGTCCAGTCGGGATGCCGGCACGGGCTGCGCTGGTCGATTCCGGCGGGCAGGTCGCGCATCGCGGCCACACGCTCGGAGATCTTCTGGCCCAGCAGCAGTCCCCCGCCTCCCGGCTTGGCGCCCTGGCCGATGACGATCTCGATCGCGTCGGCGCGGCGCAGGTCGTCGGGGTTCAGGCCGTAGCGCGAGGGCAGCACCTGCATGACCAGCTGATCGGAGGCGGCCCGCTCCTCGGGGGTCATGCCCCCGTCGCCGGTCGTCGTGCACGTTCCGACCATCGAGGCGCCGCGTCCGAGGGCCTCCTTGGCCGGGACGCTCAGCGCGCCGAACGACATGCCGGCGATCGTGACCGGGACCTGCAGGCGCAGCGGCTGCTCGGCGTGCCGGGTGCCGAGCGTGACGTCGGTCCCGCACGCCTCCCGATAGCCCTCCAGCGGATAGCGCGACATGCTGGCCCCCAGGAACACGAGGTCGTCGAAGTGGGGCAGCGCGCGCTTGGCGCCGGCGCCGCGGATCTCATAGATCCCCGTGTCCGCGGCGCGGCGGATCTCGGCCAGCGTCGCGTCGTCGAAGGTGGCGGACGGCTGGTTCACGGATGCTCCTCGGGGTCGAAGTGATAGAGCCGGCGGGCCGATCCGTAGCGGCGGAACTCCGACGGCGGGGCGGCCACCCCGGCCGCGGCGAGCAGTGACGCGACCTCGGTGCGGTGCTCGTCGCGCATCGGCTTCTCCACGCAGTCGGCGCCGAGCGAGGCGGCCGTACCGGCCAGGTAGATCCGCGTCTCATACAGCGAGTCGCCGAGGCCCTCGCCGGCGTCTCCGCAGATGAGCAGCCGGCCCGATTGGGCCATGAAGGCCGAGCCGTGACCGACCGACCCGCAGACGACGACGTCGGCGCCCTTCAGGGCGATCGCGCACCGCGCGGCCGCGTTGCCCCGGACCACGAGCCGCCCGCCCTGGGCGCTGGCGGCGGCCGACTGTCCGGCCGAGCCGGTGACATGCACCTCACCGCTCATCATGTTCTCCGCGACCCCGACGCCCGCGTTGCCCTCGATCCGCACGCTCGCCGCCTGGTTCATGCCGGCGCAGTAGTAGCCGACGTGCCCGGCGATCCGGACCCCGACCGCCTCGCGCAGGCCGGCGGCGAGCGCGTGACGCCCGGCCGGGGCCTCGATCACGAACGACTGGCCGGCCGCTGCCGCCTGCAGGCGGCGGTTGACCTCGCGCGTGGTCAGCTCGCGGCAGGAGAGGGAGCTGGCGGGCCCCCGGCCGATGGCGATCGCGGCGCTCACGCTGCTGGAACCGGCGCGTGCTCCCAGGCGTAGACGACGCCGGGATCGGGCTCCCACAGATCGGCATCCTCGACCCCGGGCAGGCTCGCCATCGCGCGGAACTCCGAGCCCATCGCGACCCACTCATCGGTCTCGGCGAGGATCGCCGGCTTGCAGGCGATCGGGTCGCGCAGCACCGCGAACCCCGTCCGCGAGCCGGCCGCGAAGGTGAAGAAGCCGTCCAGATCGTGAAGCGAGCGCTCGAGCGCCTCGGCGAGGGTGTCGCCCTCGCGCAGCCGCCACTGCAGGTAGCCGGCCGCGACCTCGGAGTCGTTCTCGGTCTGAAAGCCGATCCCCCGGCCGCGCAGCCGCTGCCGGACCCGGTTGTGGTTCGACAGCGATCCGTTGTGCACCAGACAGAGGTCATCGCCGGTGGAGAACGGGTGTGACCCCTCGGTCAACACCGCGGACTCGGTCGCCATCCGCGTGTGCCCGAGCCCGTGCGAGGCCCCGCGGCCACGCAGGCCGATATCGGCGATCAGCCGCTCGGGGCGGCCGGTGCGCTTGGCGATCTCCATCGTCTGTCCGGCGCCGAGCAGCAGCAGTTGTGGCGCGTGACGGGCGGCCCACGCGGCGGCGTCATCGTCGACCTCCACGAGCAGCACCGCCTGATCGCCGCGGTCGGCGAGCACCGCCGCGGCACCCAGCGACTCCCAGTCGACAGGCTCGCCGCCGGGATGCAGCAGCGACACCTTCGTCATCCCGGCCGGCGCCGGCTCGTCGTACAGCGCGACGCCGCAGCTGTCGGGGCCCCGGTCGACGAGCGCCTCGAGCATCTCCGCCAGCAGCGTGCCCAGGTCGGCGGCGACCGACGGCGATTTGGCAAAGAGAGCGGCGATCCCGCACATGACGACCATCGTGGCGATGGCGCCCGGCCCGCGACAGGGGGGAGAGCGCCACAATCATGGCGAAATTCATGTGGCAGATTCACACCCTATGGCCAAGGACAGGCCGTCGAAGAGGACGCAGAATCAGGCCTCGATGACGCTGTGGCCGCACCACGACGAGACGCTCGGCACCGAGCTGCGGTCCCTGCGGGAGGAGAATCGGACGCTGTCGAGCGTGATCACGCTCGTCTCCTCCTCGCTTGAGCTCTCGCCGATGCTCCAGGGCGTCGTTGACCTGGCCACCGAGGCGACCGGCTGCCACGCCTGCTTCATCTACCTCCTCGAGGGCAACGAGCTCGTCATCCGCGCCGCCTCGCCGGTGTTCCGCGACGCGATCGGCCACGTCCGCTTCTCGGTGGCGGAGGGGCTCACCGGGTGGGTGGCCCGCCACCGCACGCCCGAGTTCATCCGTGACCAGGCGATGCGCGACCCGCGGATGAAGTACATCCCCGAGCTTGAGGAGGAGCGCTTCCAGTCGATGGTCGCGGTGCCGATCCTCGCCCGCGCCGGTGACACCATCGGGGTGATCGTGCTGCACACCGAGGCCCCGCGCGAGTTCGCCGAGGACACCGTCCAGCTGCTCGTCCACATCGCCTCGCTGGTCAGCGGCGTGATCGAGAACGCCCAGCTGTATGACCGTGAGCGCAGGCGCGTCGACGTCCTCACCGGCCTGTCGGAGCTCGCCGGGCAAGTGGCCTCGGCGTCGCGCGCGACCGATGTCGCGACCACCGTTGCCACCGCGCTGGCCCGTCTGCTGCCCGCCGACCAGTGCCAGCTGCTGCGCCTGGATCCCGACGGGGAGAGCTTCACCGTGCTCGCGTCGGTGCCGGCCGATCTGCCGGCTCCGGGGACGCGATCGGCGGTCGAGCTGTCGCTCACCGCGCTCGGGCACTCACACGGACGCGGTCCCGCTCCGGCGCCGTGGAGCGGCATCGCCGCCGGCGATCTGCTCGCCGTCCCGCTCATCGCCGGGGAGCGGATCGGCCTGCTGCTCGCCGCCCGCTCAGGGCCGGCGGGGTTCGGCGAGGAGTCCGCGGAGCTCGCGCGGGCGGCGGCGCACCTGACCGCGGTCGCGATCAAGCGGGCAGAGCTGATCGAGCAACTGACGACCGCCAACACGATCAAGGACCTGTTCGAGGCGCTGTCGGCCGGCGCGACCACGCTCGCCGCCGCCAAGGCCGGTCAGCTGCGCTGCGATCTGCGCCTTCCCTATCTGATGGTCTGCGCCCGCCCGGCACGAGGTCTGGCGACCTCAGCGCCGGAGTGGCGCGAGGCGGCCGAGGCGCTGGGCGCCGGCCTCGATCGGCTCGCCACCCGCACCGCGATCGAGTCCGGTCCCGGGCCGGTTCGAGCGCTCGTCGCGCCCGGACAGCCGGGCAAGCCGCCGATCGAGGAGACCCTGGCCGCGTGCCGCGAGCTCGGCGCGGCGCATGGCGCGGTGATCGGCCTCAGTGAGTGGGCCGGCGCCCCGGAGGAGGCGGGGCGGGCGTTTCGTGAGGCCGACGACGCGGCGACGATCGCCGGGGCGTTGCTGCCCGACGGCGGCGCGATCGACTACCCACGCGTCGGCGCCTACCGCTACCTCGTCCACATCGCGACCGCCGACGCGCCCCGGGACCGGATGGCCACCGCCGTGCAGGGCCTGATCGCCTACGACGCCAAGCGGCGCACCTCGCTGCTGGACACGCTGGAGCGCTACCTGTCGGAGCGCCGCAGCGTCATCGACTGCGCCCGGGCGCTGTACGTGCATCCCAATACGCTGCGCCAGCGACTGGCCCGGATCGAGGAGCTGACCGGGCTCGATCTCGATCGTGAGGACCTGCTCTCGCTCGAGCTCGCGATCAAGCTCGCGCGGCTGCACGGTCGCCCCGCTCCGACGGCGGCCACCGACACGGCGCCGTTGATCAGCGGCCGTCGTCGATGACGAGATGGACGGGCATCCGGGCGCGCCGGCGCACGCGCTGAGGCTCCTGGCTCCACATCATCCCGGCGACCGCCCGGCTGCGGTCGGGATCGGCGACCATCACGATCGCCTGGCTGTCGAGCCGTCGTGCCTCCTGCACGATCTGCTTGGCGGCGTTGCGTGTGCCGACGACGTGGCCGTCGGCGTCAAGGCCCTTGCGGTGCAGCCGCTTGACCGCCGTGGCGACGAGCTCACGCTGCTCGGCCCACTCCTGCTTGGTCGGCAGCAGGCCCGGGTTGGGCATCCCGAAGGCGACACCGTGCACGCGGGCCACCGAGAACACCCGGACCTCGGCGCCGGCCGCGGCGAGCTCGATCACCCGTGCGAGCGCCGCATCGGTGAACGGGCGCCCCTCGGAGGCGAGCAGGATCCGGGCGCAGCCCCCGCCCGCGCGCGCGGCAGGCCGGCGGGGCCGGCGGGCGACGGCGCTCATTCCCCGCCCCCGGTGCGGCGGGCGACGGAGCTCATTCGCCGCCTCCGTCCATCATGACCATGCCGGGCACGACCTGCGCCGGCGGCTCAGACGCCGTCTGCGCCGCGACGTCGCGCTTGTCCTCGACGCGCTTGCGGTACCAGTACAGCGGCAGGTAGAGCGCGAGCACACCCCAGCCGATGAAGTAGTACGGAAGCGTCGTGGTACCGGCTGCGTTGCACCCGCACGACGCGTACACCGGCCCACCGTAGAAATAGATGACGGCGTAGATGGCCGCGACCGCCAGGGCGACGAACTTCATCCACTCGGGCAGACGGAACGGCCGGCGCACGTCGGGCCGGTCTCGGCGCAGGATGAAGTAGCCGACGAGCACCGGCAGAAACGACGCGAGATAGCCGACGTTGGACAGGGTGTAGATCTGGACCGCGCCGCCGGCGAACACGACGAGGATGGAGGCCGCCACGTTGAACAGCATCGCCCGGTGGGGCACCCCGTGGTGGTTGACGCGCTGGAAGAACCTGGGGAACTGGCCGTCGGTCGACATCTGGTGCAGCGACCGCGCCGTCCCGGTGATCGCGTTGAGCGCCGACAGGATGAGCGCGAGGATCAGCATGATCGCGATCAGCCAGTTGAGGATGTTCGAGCCCGTCCCGCCTCCGAACACCCGGCCGGCGAAGGTGACGAAGATCGTCTTGGGATCGACGAGGCTCGAGTTGCCCAGCGCCCCCACCCCGAGCACGATGATGAACGCGACCGGGATCATCGTGTAGATGAACAGGCCGTAGAGACCCTCGAGGTTCATCGCGATCTTCGCATCGCGGTCGGGGTTGCGAGTCTCGCCGATATAACAGGCGGCCGCCTCCATGGCGATCACGTTCCAGGTCAACAGGAACGAGAAGGCGATGTACAAGGTCAGCCAGTTATGACCAAACAGTCCGGAGAAGAAGCCGCTGTTGTTGGTGTGGCGGAAGTGAAACAGCTGACCGAAGTGGACGACGGACGGGTGAAAGATCCAGGCGATCGCCAGGAAGGTGAGGGGGATCATCGAGAGGAACGCCAGCGCGGTGGCAAACGAGGTCCCGAACCTCAAGCCGCGGACCGCCGGGATCGAGAGCACGATCAGCCCGACGATCGAGATCCCCAGCGTCCACCAGGTGATCGAGGTGCCCAGCGGTGCGAAGCCGGCGCTGCTCAGGTTGAAGCGGTCGGCGATGTACAGCGACGCGAGGATCATGTTCAACGGCGCCACCGGAAACCACCCGAGCCAGTACGCCCAGGCGGTGAAGCCGTTGACGTGCTCGGCGAACCGCGGCCAGCGCGTCTTGAACGCCGGATAGGCGTAGGACGGCAGCCCACCCGAACGGTCGGGCATCATCGCCGAGAGCTCGGCCAGCAGCAGGCACACGATGTAGCCGGTGAACGTGATGAACACGATCAGCGGGACCGACGCGGCGCCGAGCTCGGTGACCATGACCGGCGCGATCCCGGTGACGAGGATCGTCCCCGCCAGGCCGATGACGAACGCGCCCCACCAGTTCGTCGTCTTGGGCAGTCCCGAGGAACCGTAGGCCAGCTCGTCGCCGGCTTCCCCAGTCGCGACCGTCGACTCTGCCATTCCCGTCCCTTTCGTCGCTCGCCGTGGTGTTCGTCGCGACGTACGGTGGCACCGGGCGCGATGCGGACCTAGGCGTCAGTTGCACACATTGGGCGGCGTCGGTGTGGGGAGTTCGCACATGCGCCAGATGGACAAAGTGGGCGGCCGGTCAGCCCGGCGCGCCGCGTGCCGCGCGCCGGCGCAGGGCGGTCGCGGCCAGCGCCCCGGTGAGGAGCATGAGCGCGCCGTAGGCGCCGCCGACGCCGGCCGCCGCCGGCCCGAACGCCTGACGAGCCAGCGTGGCGGCGACGGCGAAGTCCCGCAAGCCGGTGGTGAAGGCGACGACCGAGGGGTCGAGTCCGGCGGGCGTCAGAGCGCGGGCAAGGATCGCGCCGAGTGCGCCTGACGCGAGGATGAACAGGGCGCCGCCGACGAGCTCGACGAGCAGCTCGTGCCCGCCGGTGACCCCACTGACCGCGGCGTAGAGCAGCGCACAGACGGCGAGCGCCGAGAGTCCGTTGGCGTGATCTTCGACGCGTTGCAGCTGCGGACGCGCCGCGCGGAGCGCGAGCCCCGCGGCGAGCGGGAGCAGGACGATGAGGGCGAAGCGCCCGAGGATGTTCAGCGACCCGCCGTGACCGGTCGTGGCGGCGAGCGCACCGGCGAGCAGGGGACCGAGGATCGCCGAGGCGACCAGCGAGACGGTGAGGATCCCGAGCGCAAGGACCGTCTCTCCCCCGGCGAGTCCGATCAGCCCGACGCTGGCCACCTCGGTCGATGCGAGCCCGAGCGACAGCACGCCGTTCCGGGTCGCGCCGCCGAACGGCCGGCTCACGAGCCAGGCGAGCGCGGTGTCGGCGAGGAGCACGCCGACGGCGAGCGCGAGGATGATCGGCAGGCGGCGACGCAGCCGCGCAAGCTCGGCCGGGTCGATCTGCACGGCGGTCAGCAGCACGAGGACGGCGAGCAGCCAGTCGCTGTCGTCAGACAGCGTCGCACTGGGGACGATCCGGGCCAGCACGACGGCGGCGATCGCCAACGGCGCGACGAGGTCGGCCAGCTTGGCGAGGCCCCGGCCCACCGCCGACGAACGGTCAGGCGGGGAGCTCGCGGCGCCGTTCATCGGCGCGCAACCTTATTGCGCCCGTCCAGCTCAAACGCCGGACCGGCAGTAGGATGGGCGCGCCGATGACGCTCGATCGGTCGATCAGGGTTGCGGTGGCCGGCGGCAGCGGTCTGGTCGGGCGCCACGTGGTCGCGCGTCTGCGGCAGCGGGGTGCGCAGCCGATCGTGCTCGCACGGTCCCACGGCGTCGACATCACCTCCGGCGCGGGCCTCGCCGCCGCCATGGCCGGCGCGACGGTCGTCATCGACGTCAGCAACGTCACCACCGCACGCCGGCGACGCGCGGAGGCGTTCTTCTCCGCCGCCACCACTCGTCTGCTGGCCGCCGGCCGCGAGGCGGGCGTGCGGCATCACGTGGCGCTGTCGATCGTCGGCTGTGACCGGGTCCCGTGGGGCTACTACCAGGGCAAGGTCCGCCAGGAGGAGCTCGTGCTCGCCGACGGCGTCCCGGGGAGCGTGCTGCGGGCGACGCAGTTTCACGAGTTCGCCGCGCAGATGCTCCAGCGGGCCACGGGTCCGCTTGCCCTGATCCCGCGGATGTCCATCCAGCCGGTCGCCGCGCGTGAGGTCGCCGCCGCGCTCGTCGAGCTGGCGTTCGGAGATCCCACCCATCGGATCAGCGAGCTCGCCGGACCGCGCGACGAGGAGCTCGTCGACTGCGCTCGGCGGCTGGCCGCGGCGAGCGATCGGCGACCACGCGTGGTGGGGATCCGGCCGCCCGGCGCGGCCGGCCGCGCGATGGCCGGCGGCTCCCTGCGGTCAGATGACCCCGACGCGCAGCGGGGCAGCGTGGACTTCGAGACGTGGCTGGCAGGCGACGACAGCCTGCCGTTCAGGACGGCTCGAGGTGGCGCCGGGTGACCGGGGGCGCGGTTGAACCCGTGGGCCTCCGGATGACATACCGGTCGCCGGCCCGATCATCGAGATGCGCCAGCGGCGTCATCACCAGCGAGCGGTGTCAGTCGTTCAGGTTCTCGGCCAGTCGGTTCAGCCGCTCGTCCCAGCGACCGCCGACGTCGGTCATCCACCGCACGGCGTCAGACAGGGGCTCGGGGGTGAGGCGGTAGCGCACGTCGCGTCCAGAGCGCTCTCGTGCCAGCAGACCGACCGAGGACAGCGAGCTGAGATGCTTGGTCACCGCCTGTCGGGAGATCGGCAGCTCGTTGGCCAGCTCGGTGGCGGTGGCCGGATGGGAGGCGAGCTCGCTCAGCAGCCGCCGGCGCGTGGGATCAGACAGCGCCTCGAAGACCGCTGCCGCCGGATCGTCGGCTGCCCCCACGATCACGCCGCGATCAGCGTCGGCCCGCGTGAGCCCCGCCCGGGGTCGGCCGTCGGGATCCCGACGAGGTCCAGGACCTCAAGTGGACGGGCCTCGACGACACGCAGCCGCGTCCCGTCCACAGTGGCGGTGAGCTGCAGCGAGACCCGGGAAGCGGGCTCGCCGCTCGCCTGCCACCAGAAGGCGAGGACGCCCGTATGGTGCGCCGACGGAGGCCGGGCCTCCTCGACCCATCCTTCGCGAGGCTCGCCGTCAACCACGAACCGGGCGTCGCCGCCCGGGCGCAGGTCGATCGTCACTGTCTCGGCCAGCCAGGACTCAAGCCACCGAGGCTCGGTGATCGCCCGCCATACGGCGTCGGGTTCGGCGGGGAGATCCACCTCGCGGGTGATCTGGTCGGTCATCTGCCCTCCCGGAGGCTCGGTGTTGTGCAACTCTTAAGTTGCGCGTCTGCTACGGTGCCGGTGAAAGCAACCAATCGGTTGCATGTTACAGGAGGCCGACCGATGCCACTCATCCCCATGGTCGTGGAGCAGACCGCCCGCGGCGAGCGCTCGTTTGACATCTACTCCCGGCTGCTCAACGACCGCGTCGTGTTCCTCGGCGGCCAGGTCGACGAGGAGACCGCCAACCTGATCGTCGCGCAGCTCGTCCACCTCGAATCCGACGACTCCGAGAAGGACATCCACCTCTACATCAACTCCCCGGGCGGCTCGATCTACGCCGGCCTGGCGATCTATGACGCGATGCAGTTCATCTCCCCCGATGTGCAGACCATCTGCTACGGCATCGCGATGTCGATGGGCTCGCTGCTGCTCGCCGGCGGCGCCCCGGGCAAGCGGATGGCGCTGCCCAACAGCCGGATCCTCATCCACCAGCCGTCCGGGGGCTTTGAGGGCCAGTCGACCGACGTCGAGATCCACGCGCGTGAGATCCTCGCGCTGCGCGCCCGCGTCGACGCGCTCTACGCCCGGCACACCGGCCAGGAGATCGAGCGCGTCCACGCCGACATGGACCGCGACCGGTACTTCACCGGCGAGGAGGCGCTCGCCTACGGTCTCGTGGACCGGGTGATCGAGAGCCGGCCGCAGCGCAACGGCGGCCGAGGCTTCTCGGGATGAGCACGCGGGCGCCGAGGCTGGTCG
>CAZZYU010000029.1:25487-30557 GCA_964658375.1 uncultured Acetobacteraceae bacterium
GAGACCGGCGAGACGCTCGGAGACCTGGCCGATGACGTGCAGGCGTGCCGACGGGCGATCGAGGAGGTCGACGGCCCGGTGGTTCTGTGCGGCCACTCCTACGGCGGGATGATCATCACCGAGGCCGGCGCCGATCAGCGAGTCACCCAGCTGCTGTACGTGACGTCGGTCATGCCCGACACCGGCCAGTCCCAGGCCGATCTCACCGCCAATGACCCCGCGCCATGGCTGCAGCCCGGCGAGGATGGGACCGTCGGCGTCGACCCCGACATGATCCGTGAGTTCTTCCTGCAGGACTGCGATGCGGAGACGACCAGCGAGGCGCTGGCCCGCTTGACGCGGCAGTCGCTCACGCCGTTCACGCAGTCACCGCGTCAGATCGCCTGGCGCGAGACGCCCGCCACGTACGTCATCTGCACCGAGGACCTCGCGACACCGGCCGAGGTGCAGCGGCGACGCGTGCGGGCGGGCGTCGGAATTGTCGAGTTCGACGCCGGTCACCACCCATTCCTCTCCCGTCCCGAGGCATTCGCGGACAGCCTCGCCACCGAGATCGCACGGGGCTGAGGTCCCGAGACGAGCCGGTTGAAACGAGGCCAGTCGACGGGCAGCTCGATCGGAGCACGCACGGATAACGGTCGTCGGCGTGCGGCCCTCCGGCGAGCTCTGGTCGCGACCGTCGTTTTCGACCCACTCGCCGCGCCCAGAGATCGACGTGGGCGATTGTGGCACTCCCAGTGCCAGACGATCCCACTCGGCGAACCCGTGGGCGCGAGTGGGCAAATTCCCGCTCAAAGGCCCCCCAGGTTCCGGCTCAGGTCGGCGGGGTCGAATCCTGCGGTGGGACTTCTCGAACGCAGCCTCGCGTCACGAGGCCGAGGCCGATAGCCGGGCGACGAGCAGTCAGATCGTGGCCGTCACGTCGTCTTGCTGTGACGACGCGCGAAACACCGAAACAGAGGCGGCCCGCCGAGCTGTCACGGCGATCTGCTCAGGAAGGGAAGTCGTCGAAGCTGACCTCAACCAGCGGGCTGAACGTGACCCAGTCCTCGAGGGGTGGAAAGTCCAGAGGCGCGGAGACAGACGGATCACTCAGGCCGTCGATCACTCGCCGAAAGACGTCCCGGCGCTCATCGGGGTCTGTGATCGGCCGAGCCGTGGCGCTGAGGTCGGCTTTCACATCGCCTTTGAGATGAAAGGTGAAGCGCGGGTTGGCCTGGAGGTTGCGATACCAGCGGCGTGGCCGCGGCGGCCTGCCCAGGATGTACCAGCGGCCCTCGATCTGGTGAAACCAGATCTCGATCCGGCGTGGCTCGCCGGACTTCGCGCCGGTGGTGGTGATGTCGACGATGCGTTCGTGAACTCCGGCAGTGGCCCCGATATCGAGAGCGGCTCTGATGGCGGAATGGTCGGTCATAGCCGCATTGTCGGCGATGGGCACGGACGAAATTGCGCAGGCGGCTCCCGAGATGGCTGCGTACCGAACACGAGCTTGGCCGACGATGACGCGCTCGGCATCAGCCTTCGGTCCGTCGTGACTCCAGTAGGTACAACGCATCACGGCTCAGGGGGTGATTGACGCAACTCCGACGCGGCGCCGGCGTTACTGGACTGTCCTGGCGGTCAGCCGGAGCCGACGTAGCTCTGTCGGTACGGCCGCGCCACCGACTCGTTCAAGGAGGAGACCATGTTTTCCAAGTACGCCGGTGCGGTCGCCCTGGCCGTTGCCGCGCTCTGCGGGACGGGCACTGTCGCCTCCGGCCAAGCGGCAACGGCGTCTCACGCGCTGCTGCTGCGGCCCGGGGTGGGGATCGGGCCGATCAGGATCGGCGAGACACTCTCTGTGCTTCGGAAACAGCTCCCTGACGTCAGGGTGTACGCCGACGGGAACCGTTACAGCGTCAAGGTCGATGGCGCGACAATCCAAGGCGGCGTGAGCGCCCGCCGCGTTGTGGGAGTCTTGAGCACCTCGGCCGAACTCGTCCTCGGTACCCAGCGCCTTCAAAACCGTCAGGCGAGCGAGCCGCAGACCCTCGTCCGCGCTGGCTGGACGCGCTCATCGTGCCTCGGTGAGCACATCCTGGTCTACCGGCGCGACCCCAGGACGCGGGCCACGACCGCGATCGTCTGGCTCGGCGGCGCTCCCGTCTTTGCCGAGGTCGTCTCGGGACTCCCACCGACGTGGACTCGGTGCGCAGGCACGCCCACCTCGACGAGCTGACGCGGGGCGCTGCGGCGTGCTGCGCGCTACCGATCAACGACACTCTCGTCGCCGCCTGGCTGGAGGCGGCGCTGTTAGGCTCCGACGACGGTGGCGGGTGCCTGGAATGTGGTGAGGAGAACGGCTCGACACGCCGGGAGCGGGCTGGGCGGATTCCTTGCTGCGGGCGTGACGGTCATGGCCTTGGTCGGCTGCGGTTCAGGCGGGACGGGCTCGTCGGTGTCGATGACCAACACCGCGTCCGCGGCAGTGCAGACGACCGGGACTGCGACCACGACCACGGGGACGGCGCCGTCCGGCTCCGTGACGCGGAATACGGGCTTTGGCTCGAACTGGACGACGTACCACGCGACCCCTGAGGCGAGCGGTGTGCAGACGGCGCCGTTGGAGCTGCGGCCCACGCGTCGGGCGTGGACCTCGTCGCATCTCGACGGGCAGCTCTACGGCGAGCCGCTGATCGCCGACGGCCGCGTCGTCGCGGCGACGGAGGACAACACCGTCTACGTGCTGGCCGCACGCGACGGGCGGATCCTGTGGTCGCGCCACCTGGGCAAGCCGGTGCCGTCCAAGGATCTGCCGTGTGGCGACATCTCGCCGATGGTCGGCATCACGGGCACGCCGGTGATCGACCCCGCGCGCGACGAGATCTTCGTCGACACCGACAACCTGATCAAGGGGCCGTCTGCTTCTGGCGGGGTCGAGGCGTCACACCGTCTGGTCGGGCTGAATCTGTTCACCGGCAAGGTCGAGCTCGATCAACTCGCGATGCCGGACGCCGGCGAGGACCAGCTCGCGCAGCTGCAGCGCCCCGGGCTGGCGCTCGACGACGGACACGTGATCATCGCCTACGGACAGAACTACGGCGACTGTCCGGGGCCCAACGGTCCCGCGTACGGCTTCGTGGTCTCCATCCCTGAGAGGGGCGGACCGTTGCATGACCTCCAGATCGGAAGCGGCAGCGACCGCGGCGCGGTGTGGATGGGCGGCAGCTCTCCCGTCGTTGATCCTCAGGGAAACGTCTACGTGGCCAGCGCCGACGGTTACGACCTCGGCCCGGGCCAGAGGTACGACCGCAGCGACGCGGTCATCGAGCTGTCGCCGACCGCACACCTTGAGTCGATCTTTCACCTCAGCAACTGGCAGCAGCTCAGCGGCGACGACCTCGATCTCGGGACAGGAGACCCGGCTCTGGTCCATGGCTTCGTGCTCCAGATCGGCAAGACCGACACCGCCTACCTGTTGCGTCAGGGACATCTCGGCGGCACCAACGGTCAGGTCGCGTCCACGGCGGTGTGCAGCGGGAACCCCACGGGTGGACACGCCGTGATGGGCTCGGTCGTCTACCTGCCCTGCCCCAACGGCCTGACCGCGATCAAGGTATCCAGCAAGGCGCCGCACCTGACGCGGCTCTGGACCGCGGACGGCTCCACCGCCGGTTCGCCGATCATCGCCGACGGGCTGGTGTGGACGATCGGAACCGACCACGCGGTGCACGGCGTCAACCCGACCACCGGCAAGCAGGTCGTCTCGATCGCGTCCGGCACGACCGCGAACGACTTTCCCACTCCGTCGGTCGGCGACGGCCTGCTGCTCGCTCCGGGCACCGACCAGGTCCTCGCGTTCATGGGACCCGCCGGGCGGCCGCCGGCGCCGACCGGGTGAGATAAGCAGCGAGGCGGGGACGGCAATCCTCGGCTCGTAAAGTGCAGTGGTCTCGGAGCGTCCTCGGGTGGTCGTGCGAGGGGCCGATCTGGTTTGCTTGGCGATGTGCTCGAGCAAGCCGCCGGTCTGACTGCGGAAGCCCTGCAAGCGGTCGCGGAACTTGAGCGGCAGGTGATCGACGCCGACGGCGGACGCTTGAAGCTGGAGTGGGACAACCTGCGCAGCCGGAGCGGTGACCGCGTCGAGGACCTGTTGTGGTGGGAGGGCGAGCGGCTGCTCGGCTTTGTCGGGATCTACACGTTTGGCGAGACACCGGAACTGGCCGGCATGGTCGCCCCAGACGCTCGCAGACTCGGGATCGGCTCGGCCTTGCTGGATGCCGCGATCGCGCTATGCCGCGAACGCGGCGACCGGCCGCCGCTGCTGGTCGTGCCGCGCCAATCATCTGCGGGCAAACGGCTGGCGATGCGGCGCGGCGCGACGCTTGACCACTCAGAACACCATCTCGTCTTGATCGGCCCGCCGAAGGACGGGCCGCGCCAGCCAGAGATCCGCCTCCGGCCGGCGACCGGCGAAGATGTAGGGCTCGTCGTATCCCTGCTGGAGCGCGGTTTCGGATGGTCAGGGCCGGATGATCTCGGCGACCGGCTGAAGCGCACCGCACTCGTTGAGCTGGACGGCGCCGTCGTCGGGACGCTGTTCCTGGAGCGAGACGACGACGAGGACGCCAGCATCTTCGGGTTCGTGATCGAGCCATCGTTACAGGGCCGTGGAATCGGTCGAGCTGCGTTGAGGCAAGCGTGTGAGCAGCTGCGCGCCAACGGCGCGCGGCGCATCAGCCTGGACGTCGACGTGGCCAACGACCGCGCTCTGGGCCTCTACACGTCGCTTGGCTTCACGCCGGTCACCACCGAGGATTACTTCTCGCTGCCGTTGAGCTGAATCTGAGCGGCACGGTTGGAGGGGCGCCCATATCGCGAGCCCGGGGCCGGGCGTCAGTACCGGGACGAGTCCGGGAGCGCCGGTGCCGCTCGAACCCTGAGTGAGTGCGCGCGTCAACCCCGGCACGCTGGAGAACTGCCGCTCTCATCGGTAGTCGGCGGTCTGACCCCGGGCCGCAGGAGTGCCCCGTCGGCGACCAAGCGGCAGCCATGCCTGGAGGTTCCGCAGGCTGCGGGCATGACGTA
>CAZZYU010000030.1:0-9388 GCA_964658375.1 uncultured Acetobacteraceae bacterium
GAGTTCAACGAGATCTACGACCTCACCGCGATGCGGGTGATCGTCGACTCGGTCAAGGACACCTATGGGGCGGTGGGCGCGATCCACTCGGTCTGGAAGCCGCTGCCCGGTCGCTTCAAGGACTTCATCGCGATGCCGAAGTTCAACATGTACCAGTCGCTGCACACGACGGTGATCGGGCCCGAGGGCCGCCCGCTGGAGATCCAGATCCGCACGCGCGACATGCACGACCTCGCCGAGTTCGGGATCGCCGCCCACTGGATGTACAAGGAGGGCACGACGGCCGTCGACTCGTCTGATCCGACGCACCCCGTGCGCGACCCCGAGGGCAAGCTCAAGTGGCTGCGGTCGCTGCTGGACTGGCAGCAGGACATGGCCGACTCCAGCGAGTTCATGGAGAACCTCAAGGTCGACCTGTTCGAGGATGAGGTCTTCGTCTTCACCCCCAAGGGGGAGGTCAAGTCGCTGGCCGCCGGCGCCACCCCGCTGGACTTCGCCTACGAGATCCACACCGACGTGGGGCACCGCTGCGTCGGGGCCAAGGTCAACGGCAAGATCGTCCCGCTCTCCTACGCGCTGCGCTCGGGCGACATCGTCGAGGTGCTCACCTCCAAGCGCGAGCGCGGGCCCTCGCGCGACTGGCTGGCGCTGGTCAAGACGACCCGGGCGCGCAACAAGATCAAGGCGTGGTTCAAGGCCGAGTCGCGGCGCGACGACGAGCACGCCGGACGTGAACTGCTCCAGGACCACCTCAAGAAGGCCGGTCTGCCCGCCCAGAAGATCGTCGGCTCGCCGCTGCTGGCCGACGTGATCCGGGAGATGGGCTTCCGCAAGGGCGATGACTTCTACATCGCGCTCGGGGGAGCCAAGATCTCGCCCAAGGTCGTCGTCAACAAGGTCATGCAGCACCTCAAGCAGGGCGAGACCGCCGAGTCTGAGCCGACCGCCGCCGACGACCTGCTGGCGACCAACCGCCGCCGCACCCGTCCGACGACCTCCTCGAGCCAGTTCGGGATCTCGGTCGACGGGATCGACGAGGTGATGCTGCGCCTGGCCAAGTGCTGCCGCCCGGTGCCCGGCGATGAGATCGTCGGCTACATCTCGCTCGGTCGCGGGATCACGATCCATCGTGAGGACTGCTCCAACGTCGCCGTGCTCAAGAAGGATCCCGACCGCTTCACCCCCGTCTCCTGGGACGGCGACGCCGAGACCGCGTTCAAGGTCGAGATCCAGGTCGACGCCTGGGATCGCCACCGGCTGCTGGAGGACATCATCCGCACCTTCGCCGAGGCCGGCATCAACATCCTCGACGCCCATTGCACGGTCAGCCATCCGATGGTCAAGGATCGCTTCGTCGTCGAGGTCGGCGACACCCGCACGCTCGATCAGGCGATCAGCCGTCTGCGCAACATCGACGCGGTGTTCGACGCCTACCGCGTCACCCCCGGCGCCGCCTGATCGTCGTCTCGCCCGGCGCGGGTGATCCCCGGCCGGCCGCGGCCGATCCCCGGTCGTCCGCTGCCGATCCGGGGCCCGCCCCGGGATCGGCGGGGCGCGGCGGCGGGCGTCACCTGCAGCTGGGTGACCGTCGGCGCGGGCACGTTGGTGAGCAGGACCACCTGCCCGGTCGACAGCCGCTTGATCACGTTGGGATGGATCACCGGCTCCTCGTGCTGGCGGCGGGTGCCGCGCCGCGGGGGACGGGGGGCGAGCAGGCCGAGCCCGACGCCGATGTCGTGGGTCTCACGCCAGACCATCCGCGTGCCCGCGATCCGCGCGATCGCCAGCGCCGAGTCGTGCACCTCCTGGCGGTGGGCGAGCGTGACCGCGGTGATGCCGAGCACCTGGTCGCGAAACCCGCGCCCGGCTCGCTCGAGGTCGGCCAGCTCCTGGGTGGCGAGCAGCACTCCCACGCCCGCCTCCCGACCGCGGGCCAGCAGCGCGAGCACGTTGTCGGCGCCCAGCGCCGAGAACTCGTCGATCGCCACCGTCGCCGCCGGCACCGCCCCGCCTGCGCCCGGCCCGCGGCCGCCGGCCTGCAGGCGGCGACCGGCCGCGCTCGTGAGGTCCTGGATGGCCAGCGCCCCCAGCTGGGCGCCGAGCGTCCCGTAGATGCTCGAGTTGATGCTGAACAGGACGACTTCACCGCCGGCCAGTGCCGCGCCGAGGTCGATCACGGGCGCGCCGGGGCGATCCGGCGCGGCCAGCCAGCGTCCGGTGTCTGACTCGCTGAGCAGCGCCAGCCTCGTGCCAAGGCCGCGGGCGGCGCTCATCTGGTCGGGGGTCAGCCCACCGAGGTAGTCCTCCACGCGCAGGGCCAGCGGTCCGTCAAGGCGCGAGGCGAGCGCCCGCAGGCGGCCCGGCTCCATCGCCACGACCACCTCCTCCAGATACGGCGCGCGCTCGGGATGGGTCGCGATCAGGACCTGCAGCGCGGTCTGCAGGTAGCGCTCGGCGGCCCGCTGATAGTGGGGCTCGGAGAAGCGCTCGGCCGAGATCAGCTTGTCCTTCAGCGCGGTCGGCCCGCCGTTGGCCAGCGGATTCCAGTGGCTCGGGCCCTCCGGCGTCCACACCCGCAGCGGTCGCCCGGCGCCGCGCGCGGCCGTGGCCAGCGCCCCGGCGAAGCCCGGCGAGCCCTTCATGTCGATCGCGATCACGGGACGGCCCTGGGCGATGCGGTCGGCGAGGATCGCGGTCAGCGTCGTCGACTTGCCCGCGCCGCTGGCGCCGACCACGAGCGCGTGGGCGCCGAGCTGCTCGTCGGACAGGCGCACCGTCGCCCCTCGGGCATCGCGGCCCAGCGAGACCGCGCCGGCCGCCGCTCCTCGCGCGATGCGGGCGCGGCCGCGCCGGGCCACGGCCAGCGCCGCACGGGCCCCCGCCACCCCCAAGACGCACAGCGGCCCCCACGGCCAGGGCGCGACGAACAGTCCGACCAGCAGCAGCCCCGCCGGCCAGCGCGGGCGGGTGCGCGGATCGCTCCACGCCTCGCGCAGCGCGCGGGACACCGATCGGACCCTCACCGCAGCGCGCCCGTCTGGTGCGCGCCTGCCTGTCGCGCACCCGTTTGTCGCGTGCCCGCCTCGTGCGCGCCCGCGCGCTGCGCGACCCGACGTGCGGCGCCGGCCGGATCGCCCGGCGCACGACCATCGGCCCAGTCGAAGCGCTGGACCGAGACGGTGCCGCGCGCTCCCACGCGCGTGGCCGAGCGTTCGATCGCCCGCGCCGCGGCGGCCGAGTTGACCAGGTAGACGACGGCGTCGATCCGAGGGTCGGCGGCGTAGGCCGAGAGGATCCGTTCCCGGCGAGCCGGCGTCTTGGTGGAGAGCTCGAGCTCAAACGCGACGCGGTGACCGGTGGCGGTGACCACGACGAGGTCGGGATAGTGCAGCCGCGGCCCCCCGCGGGCGCCGACGCCGAGGCGCACGCCATGGCGAGGACGGTCGGCGGGACGATCGCGACGCCGGTCCTCGGAGCGCATCCGGCGCTCGGAGACGATCTCGGTGCAGGCGCCGAACGCACCGCGCCGGGCCGCGACCGCCAGCCACGTCACCCCGACGTCATGGCGGTAGGTGGCCAGATCGACCGGCCGCGGCAGCGTGAGGTCACCGCCGCCCGCCGCCCGGCCCGAGGCGGTGACCCGATAGGCGGTCGTGTCGTGGCTGAGGGGGCGCTCGCCGCGCAGATGGCCGGCGTCGCGCAGCGCGCCCAGCCGGCGAGCCGCCGCCTCGGTCGAGGTCCCCAGCAGCCGCGCGATCTGAGCGCAGAGCACGAACCGCTGCTCGGCGGCGAACGCCAGCAGCTCCCGGTCGCGGTCGGTCAGCTGCAGCGGGCCCACTGCTCACCAGAGCCCGCAGCCGGTCGGATTTCACCCCCCTCCGGAGTCGCCGCCGCCTCTGCGAGCCGCCACCCCTCCGGAGCCGGACGCTCGCCTCAGGCGAGGATCAGCAGCCCGTCGGGGATCGCCTCGAAGCGGGCCTCATGGACCTCTCCGATGTAATCGCCGTCGACCTGCAGGGGCAGCGCGCGCTCGTCGGCGGAGCGCACGAGCACCGACTGGGCGCCCCGGAACCCCTCCACGCGTCGGTGGTCGATCACGTGCAGGCGATCGACGAACGCCCGCAGGATGATCGTCGGCATGTCGATCAGGCTGGCGCGCTGCAGCACGATCCCCGACAGGTCGCCGCTGTGCAGGGCTGCGCCCGCCGCCATGTGGACCTGGCGCTTGCCGAAGTAGGTGTAGGGCTCCGCGTTCTGGACGATCGTCGTCACCCCGTCGACCGAGCGGCCGTCGATCTCGGCCCGCAGCCGCGGTGGGTGCATGAGATAGCGCCGCTGAAACGTGTTGATCCCCGTCCACGTGTAGTACCACTCGCCCAGCCGCTGCTTGAGCCGGGGATGGGCGTCGACCTGCTCGACGACGCTCGCGTCCAGCCCGACCCCGGCGGAGAACAGAAAGCAGCGGCCGTTGACCGTGCCGATGTCGACCCGCCGCGGGTTCCAGGCGTGGGCGAGGTCGAGCAGGTGCTCGGTGGCGTCGACGATGTCGACCGGGATGCCGAGGATCCGGCACCACACGTTCGTCCGACCGCCGGGCAGGCAGCAGAGCGGGGTGTCGGAGCCCTGCAGGCCGTTGGCGGCCTCGTTGAAGGTGCCGTCCCCGCCGAAGGCGACGACCACGTCATAGCCCTCCGCGGCGGCCTGGCGGCAGAGCACGGTCGCGTGATCGCGCGACTCGGTGTCGACGGCGTGGACCTGGTAGCGCCCGCGCAGGGCGTAGACGACGAGGTTGCGCAGCCGATCGGAGACCGTGCTGGCATACGGGTTGACGATCACCAGCATCCGCCGGCTCGGCGCACCGGGCTCCTCGAGGTGGACCATCGCCTCCAGGCGGGCGAGCGGATCGGCGGATGTCGACATCGGCAACGTCAACACCGCCGGCACCGGGTCGTTACGCGCTCGAGGCGGCGGACGGCGCAGATCCCCACCGCCGACGCGCGGGATATAATCGCCGCCACATAGCAGGACGCATCCAGAGGGGTGGAGGGATATGGCCCTACGAAACCCCGGCAACCTCCCGCAAGGGAACGGTGCCAATTCCATTCAGGCTCCAACAACAGGCCTGGGAGATGTGGCAAGGCGGTGTCGTTTGGATGGATACCCCCGACCACAGGTTTCCGGGCGGAGGGTTTTTATAGATGCCGCCAGAGTCTCTTCGCTGCAAGGAATGCCAGACCACCTATCCGCTGGAGGCGCGCTACGTCTGCGAGCGCTGCTTCGGTCCGCTGGAGGTCGCCTACGCGTCACGGCAGGACACCGACCCGGAGACGCTGAAGCGTCGCATTCAGGCCGGTCCGCACTCGCTGTGGCGCTACACCGACTTCCTGCCGGTGTCGACGGCGCCGACGGGGGTGCTGCCCGCCGGCTGGACGCCGCTGCTGCGCGCCGACCGGCTGGCCGAGCGCCTCGGCCTGAAGGAGGTGTGGATCAAGAACGACGCCGCCAACCCGACGCACTCGTTCAAGGATCGGGTGGTCTCGATGGCGATGGCGCGAGCGCGGGAGCTCGGCTATGCGACGATCGCCTGCGCCTCGACGGGCAACCTGGCCAACGCGGTGGCCGCGCATGCCGCGTCGGCGGGCCTGGAGTCCTACGTGTTCATCCCCTCCAACCTGGAGGAGCAGAAGGTGCTGGCCACCGGCGTCTACGGCACCAACATCGTCGGGGTCCGCGGCAACTACGACGACGTCAACCGGCTCTGCACCGAGCTCTCCGGTGAGTACGAGTGGGCGTTCGTGAACATCAACATGCGTCCCTATTACGCCGAGGGCTCCAAGACCCTGGCGTTTGAGACCGCCGAGCAGCTGGGCTTCGCCCTCCCTGACCGCGTCGTCGCCCCGATCGCCTCCGGCTCGTTGTTCACCAAGATCGCCCGGGGCTTTGAGGAGTGGATCGACGTCGGCCTGCTGGAGGGCCAGTTGCCGATCTTCAACGGCGCCCAGGCCCAGGGCTGCTCGCCGGTGGCCACCGCGTTCGCCGACGGCCAGGACTTCTGCCGGCCGGTCAAGCCCGACACGATCGCCAAGTCGCTGGCGATCGGCAACCCCGCCGACGGCCCCTACGCGCTGGAGCTGGCCCGCCGCAGCGGTGGCGGGATCGACGCGGTCTCCGACGACGAGATCCGGGAGGGGATCCGGCTGCTGGCCCAGACGACCGGGATCTTCACCGAGACCGCGGGCGGGGTGACGACCGCGGTCCTGGCCAAGCTCGCCGAGCGCGGCGACATCGACCCCGACGAGTGCGTCGTGGCCTACATCACCGGTGAGGGACTCAAGACGCTCGACGCCGTGCGCGGCACCTTCACCGCGCGGGAGATCGACCCCACGGTGACGTCGTTTGAGAGCTCAGACGACCTCGTCGCGGCGTTCGCATAGGATCTGCGCCATGGCGGTCCGTGTGAAGATCCCCACCCAGCTGCGGGAGGCCACCAACGGCGAGGCGACCGCGTCGGTGAGCGGCGCGACCGTCGGCGAAGTGCTCGACTCACTCTACGAGCGCTTCGCCGAGCTGCGCAGCCGGATCGCCCAGGACGGGGGCCTGCGGCGGTTTGTCAACGTCTACGTCGACGGGGAGGACATCCGCTTCCTGGACGGCCTGGACACCGTGGTCAAGGACGGCGACGAGGTGACGATCCTCCCCGCGGTCGCCGGAGGCTGACGCTCAGGACTCGTCGAGTCTGGGCCCCTGCGCCCGGACGCCGGGCCGGGCGCGTCCCCACGCGGCCGATATCCGTTCAGGTGACCCGGTGATCCGGCCGATAGAAGCCTGCGAAGCTTGACTGCAAGCGCTTTTTCGATGAGCCAGCCCACCCCGCCGACCTCCCCGCCGTCCCGTGTCCGCCAGCTGGCGGTCGTGCTGGCGATCCTCGTGCCGGTCGTGCCGATCGTGATCGCCCTGGTCCTGTCGGGCGGCGGCGGGGCGGCCGCGGTCACGACCACGCAGACCTCGGCGTTCACCCCGGTCTCCCATCCGCCCGTCACCGGGTCGACCACGTCGAGCACTCGGCCGCCGGCCACCTCGGGCAAGTCCAGCGTGCTGCCGCCCGGCAGCGGCGCGGTCGTCGGGTACGTGCGCCACGCGACGGCGCTGCACGCGACGCGCGCCGGACGCACGATCGCCACGCTCCAGAGCAAGACCGGCTTCGGCTCGCCGACGTTCGTGCTCGTCACCAAGCAGTCGGGCCGCTGGCTGGGCGTGATCAACACCGCCGCCGGCAACAACCGCATCGGCTGGGTCCGGGCATCGGCGCTCATGCTGAGCCGCGTGCACTGGTCGCTGCACGCGTTCCTGGACCGCCATCTCGTCGTCGTCTACCACAACGGCAGAGCCGTCCGCCACTACACGATCGCCGTCGGCAAGCCGACCGCGCCGACTCCCACCGGCCACTTCGCCGTCACCGACCGGCTCAACACCGGGGATCCGACCGGACCCTACGGGTGCTGCATCCTCGCCCTGTCGGCCAAGGCGCCCCACCAGATCTCCGACTGGGATGGCGGCAACCGGATCGCCATCCACTCGACCCCCGAGACCGCGTCGATCGGGCACTCGGTCAGCCACGGCTGCATGCGCCTGACGCTGGCGGAGGGTCGCTGGCTGATCCAGCACATCCCGCTCGGCACGCCGGTCGACATCTCCTCGGCCTGACTCGGCCCGACGCGGCCCAACGCGGCCTGACGGCTTCCGGTAGCAGCGGCGCACGGGACCTGAGCATCTCGGGCCCAGTGGCACCGGGACCCGTCCGCCGGCCCCGGTTCAACGCAGCGGTTGCGATAAAAGGGGCTTGTCAGACCCCTTATATCGCACGCAACCGAGGAGTTGCAGGCCCACCGCGCCGTCGACACGTGTCTGCGCGAAGGCGCGCACGAGCGGACGTGTGAGCAGCCGGCTTCGCAGCTGACCCGTGAGCTGCGCGCGGCGCTGGATGCGCTGCTGACCGCCTCCGGGGGTGGGACTCAGCGATCGTCGGCGGCCGGCGGCTCAAGCTCGCCGCTGACCCGCCGGATCTTCTCGATCGCGGCGCGCAGCAGCCGCGAGACCTGCATCTGGGAGGTGCCGATCCGCGCGGCGATCTCCGATTGCGTGAGGTCTTCCTCAAAGCGCAGGTGCAGCAGCTCCCGGTCGGCGTCTGACAGCGCATGGACGCCGCGGGCGATCACGGTCAGGTACTCGGCGCGCTCCAGGCCCGCGTCCTCGACCCCGATCGTCGCCGCCGGGGTCAGCGCCGGGCCGTCGCCGTCGTCGTCTGATCCGCGGTCCAGCGGGCTGGCATGACGTCCGTGGTAGGCCTCCAGCGCGTCGAGCGTCTGCTCCTGGGTGGCCCCGAGCTCCTCGGCGAGCTCGGCGATCGACGGCGAACGGCCCAGCCGTGCCGACAGCTTGTCGGTCGCGGTGGCCAGCTCCAGCGCCCGCTCCTTGACCCCGCGGGGCACGTGCACCGCCCACCCGCTGTCTCGGAAATAGCGTTTGAGCTCGCCGAGCATCGTCGGGGTGGCAAAGCTCGTGAAGGCAAAGCCGCGATCGGGGTCAAACCGGGCGATCGCCTTGAGCAGCCCGACGTTGGCGACCTGCACGAGGTCGTCGAGCGGCTCTCCGCGCGCGTGATAGCGGCGGGCCACCGAGCGCACGAGCGGCTCGAAGCGAACGACGAGCTCCTCGACGACCGCCGGGTCATCGGTGGCGCGGAGACGCTCGAACAGCTCATCGACCGTGAGCGCGCCGAGTGGCTCGCCCGCCGAGGGGGTCATCGCAGCGTCCTGCCCGCCTCGCCTCCGCACCGCATCACGCACACGTTCTCCCGTCCCCAAGCCTCGGAGCCTGATCGACGGTCTGCAGGGGCGCGCAACGACGCCCTGCCTCCCCTCGTGCCGTGCGGTGCGGCCGGAAGCGGATCAGCGCACCCGGGGCCAGAGCATCGTATCCGCGGTCGGTGACCGACCCGGCCTACTGGGACGCCGGTGCAGCGTCCACGACCTCGGGTGGGTCGGCGCTGTTCATCACGAACACCTCGACCTGGAGGTTGCGCTCGAGGTCGTTGGCGCTCATGAACGACAGCACCCGGCGGCCGAGGATCCGTTCGACGGCGGAGATCATCCCCGTGCGCATCGCCTCCTGAAGCCCGACCCGGCCCTCGGCGACGAGCTGACCCTGGTTGTTCTCGGCGAGCGTCTGCTCGGCTCGGGTGTAGCCGCCCTCGAGCAGGCAGACGACGAGATCGCCGTCGATCGAGGTGCGTGAGTTCGCCGGCCCGCGGCCGACGTATTCCTTGTGCAGACGGGCGATCGCGTTGGAGATCTCCACGGACGGGGATACGTCGGGTTCGAGGTCATCC
>CAZZYU010000030.1:9398-29536 GCA_964658375.1 uncultured Acetobacteraceae bacterium
CCACCGCGGGGACTGCCGCCGGCGCGTCGCCGACGACCTCGGATGTGAACTCGTCTCTCAGCATCGGGGTCCGAAGCTGACGGGAAACGGACCGGACACACGAGGCATTCTAAACGGCGTCAGCCTCCGTAGAGCGAGTCCAGCACGTCGGCGTAGCGCTCGTTGACGACCGCGCGCTTGACCTTGAGCGTCGGCGTCAGCTCGCCGTCGGCGACCGAGAGATCGCGGCCGAGGATCGCGAAGCGCTTGACCTGCGCCACCTGGGCGTAGTTGGCGTTGGCGCGGTCCAGTTCAGCCTGCACGAGCGCGGTCACCTCCTCGGTCTGTGCGAGCGCGGCGATCTCCTGGGGCAGCCCGCGCTCCTGGGCCCAGGGCAGGATCTCCTCGGGATCGAGCGTGATCAGCGCCACCGGGTAGGGCCGGCGATCGCCGTGCATGATCGCCTGGGAGATGAACGGCGACGCCTTGAGGTCGTTCTCGAGGTTGGCCGGGGTCAGGTTCTTGCCCCCGGCGGTGATGATGATGTCCTTCTTGCGCCCCGTGATCGACAGAAAGCCGTCCTCGTCGAGGCTGCCGAGGTCGCCGGTGTGCAGCCAGCCGTCGACGAGCGTCTCGGCGGTGGCCTCGGGGTTGCGCCAGTACTCCTTGAACACGTTGGGGCCGCGGACGAGGATCTCGCCATCGTCGGCGATCTCGATCTCGACGCCCGGCATCGGACGCCCCACGGTGCCGAAGCGGTAGTGCTCGAGGGTCGCGACAGCCCCGACCGCCGCCGTCTCGGTCATCCCCCAGCCCTCCAGCACCGGCACCCCGCAGGCGTAGAAGAACTCGAGGATCTCCGGAGCGATCGGCGCCGCGCCCGAGACCGCCTGGCGGATGTGGCCGCCGAACAGGCCACGCACCCGGGCGTAGAGGGCCTCCTCGGCGCGATCAAACCCGGCCTGCAACTCGTCGGGCACCGGTTCGCCGCGCTCGCGCAGCTGCCGGACCGCGACGCCGACCTTGACCGCCTGCGCGAACTTCGCCTGATCCTCGGGCGAGCCGGCCGCCTGGACCTTGGTCGCCGCGGTGTAGAGCTTCTCGAAGATGCGCGGGACCGACGGGATGTAGGTCGGCTCGGTCTGGATCAGCTCCGGCAGGATCTGACTGGTGTCGCCGCCGTAGTAGACGATCGTCGTGCCCTGATCGAAGGTGGCGAGCATCGAGGTCAGCGCGAACACGTGCGCGAGGGGGAGGAACAGATACGTGATCTCGCCCTCGCCGACGAACCTCAGCTGCTCGACCATCTCACACACCGACATCGCGTTGCGATGGGTGAGCACGACGCCCTTCGGCGGGCCGGTCGTGCCGGAGGTGTAGATGATCGTGTAGGGATCCTCCGGGCGCACGGCCGCGCCGCGCTCGGCGAGCTGCTCGCGATCGCCGCCGCGGCCCCGCTCGCGCAGCTGCGCCAGGGTGAGGTCGCCGGCGTCGCCCTCGATCGTGATCACGTGCTCCAGGTCGGGCAGCGCGTTGCGGACCGCGGCCACCTTGGCCGCCTGCTCGGCGTTGTCACAGATGACCGCACGCGCGCCCGAGTTGCCCAGCACCCACTCGCACTCCCGGGCGGCGCTGGTGGGGTAGACGGGCACCACGATGCCGCCGGCGGTCGAGATCCCGTAGCTGGCCTGCGTCCACTCCAGCCGCGTGTCCGACAACACCGCGACCCGGTCGCCGAGCTCGATGCCGAGCGTCGTCAGGCCGAGGGCGATCTCCTCGATCGTCGCCCCCATCTGCGCGTAGTCGATGCTGCGCCACTCCCCGTCGACCAGGTACCGAGCGGCGACGCGCTCGGGGAAGCGCTCCGCGGCGGAGGTCGCCAGCGCGGACACCGTCTTGGCGATCGCCCGATCCATCGATGTCGTCTCACTCATGGGTTCTCCCTCCCTCGTCTGGCTACCTACCCGCGGCCGGGCCGCCTCACACCCTCTCAGGTTTGGCAAGCGGGGGGAAGGGGTTCGCCGTGCCGGCGGGCGTCCCGCCCGTCCTGCGGCGGGGCTCTCCCGCAAAGTACGCCCGGCAGGATTTGAACCTGCGACCTTCCGCTCCGGAGGCGGACGCTCTATCCACTGAGCTACGGGCGCTCGTGATGGGGGATGATCGAGGCCAGCTTACCGTGGAGCTGGCGATCATCTCAGACACCCATCTGCCGCGCGGTGCACGGCGGCTGCCCGACGCGTGCCTGGCGCGGCTGGCCGCCGCCGACGCGATCGTGCACGCCGGGGACCTGTCCACGCCGGCGGTGCTCCAGCAGCTGCGCTCGCTCGGGCCGCCGGTGACCGCGGTGCACGGCAACGTCGACGACGCCGTCACCCGGGCGCTGCTGCCCGAGACCGCGACGCTGAGCCTCGGGGGCCGACGGATCGCGGTCGTCCATGACGCCGGTCCCGCGAGCGGGCGGCTGGGGCGGCTGCGCCGCCGCTTCCCGACCGCCGACGCGGTCATCTTCGGCCACTCCCACATCCCGCTGCTGCAGTCAGACGCCGACGGCTTTCAGATCATCAACCCGGGAAGCCCGACCGAGCGCCGGCGCGCGGCGCATCACACGATGGCGATCGCACGCGCCGGCGAGGACGGCCTGGCCGTCGAGATCGTCGACCTCGACTGACAGACTCGGGCCGCGATGGACCTCTCGATCGTGTTCGCCGGCACCGCCGGGTCGGTGCCCACCCCCCGGCGGGGCCTGCCCGCGATCCTCGTGCGCCGGGGCGCGGACCGGATCCTGTTTGACTGCGGCGAGGGGACCCAGCGTCAGCTCGTCAGCTCGGTCGGGCTCACCGACCTGACCGAGATCTACCTGACCCACTTCCACGCCGACCACTGGCTGGGGCTGCCCGGGATGCTCAAGACCTTCGACCTGCGGGGCCGCGAGAAGCCGCTGGCGATCCACGGCCCGCCCGGCCTGCGGACGCTGCTCGGTCTCGTCCTGCGGATGGCCGGACGCGTCGGCTACGAGCTGGAGATCGTCGAGCTGGAGCGGGGTGACGAGCTGGCCCGCGACGGCTACCGGATCGCTCCGGTCCCGGTCTCCCATCGCGGCGCGGCGCTGGGCTACGTGCTGTACGAGGACGAGCGCCCCGGCGTGTTTGATCCGGTGGCGGCCCAGGCCGCCGGCCTGGCCCCCGGACCGGAGTTCGGTCGCGTGCAGCGGGGCGAGACGGTCAACGGCGTGGCGCCGGCCGACGTGATGGGTGCGCCCCGGCCCGGGCGCAAGCTCGTGCTCTCCGGCGACACGCGCCCCTGCGAGGCGCTGCAGATCGCCGCGCACCGCGCCGAGGTGCTCGTCCACGAGGCGACGTTCGCCGAGGAGGAGCGCGAGCGCGCCGCCGAGAACGGCCATTCGACGGCACGCCAGGCGGCGACGATCGCGCGCGCCGCCGAGGTCTCGATGCTCGCGCTCAACCACGTCTCGACTCGCCATCCGCTGGGTCTGCTGCGCGACGAGGCGCGGACGGTGTTCGCCAACACCGTCGTCCCCCGCGACTTCGACACGATCGAGATCCCGGTCGCCGAGCGCGGTGGCCCCGAGCTCGTCCGGTGGACGGCCGAGGGCGCTGCTAGCTTCCAATCGAGCACCGAAGCCCGCACCTTTAACCCGGCCCCGTGAGGCCAGGAAGGAGCACACGTTGTCCCCTGAGACCACGGTCATCCTTGACCGCGACGACATGCGCCGCACGCTCGTGCGGATCGCGCACGAGGTCGTCGAGAAGAACCCCGACGGCCAGGTCGCGCTCGTCGGGATCCACCGCCGCGGGGCCCATCTCGCCCGGCGCCTTCACGTCCTGATCGCCGAGCTCTTGACCGCGCCGGTTCCGCTCGGCTCGGTCGACATCGCCTTCTACCGCGACGACCTCGGCAGCCGCCCACCCGGCGACCGCTACCCGGTCGTGCACTCGACCGAGCTGCAGTTCGCCGTCGCCGGGCGCACGATCGTGATCGTCGACGACGTGCTGTACACCGGTCGCACCGTGCGCGCCGCGATCGACGAGATCTTCGACTACGGGCGACCGGCCCGGGTGCAGCTGGCGGTGCTGGTCGACCGCGGCCACCGGGAGCTGCCGATCCGCCCTGACTACGTCGGCAAGAACCTGCCCACCTCCCAGGACCAGCGGGTCAACGTCCGCGTGCAGGAGGTCGACGGCATCGACGAGGTCGTGATCGGACCCGCCGGGCGCGCGGGGCCGGAGATCGCCACCGCCGCGCCCGGGAGCAGATCATGACCGTCTCCGAGTTGCGCCATCTCATCTCGATCGACGACCTGGACCGCGCCGCCATGGAGCGCGTCCTGGACCGCGCCGAATCCTTCGCCGAGGTCTCCGGGCGCGAGATCAAGAAGGTGCCCGCCCTGCGCGGGCGCACCGTGGTCAACCTCTTCTACGAAGCCTCGACCCGGACCAGCTCCAGCTTCGAGCTCGCCGCCAAGCGGCTCAGCGCCGACGTCGTCTCGATCCGCTCGGCCGGCTCCAGCGTCGACAAGGGCGAGTCGCTCAAGGACACCGTGCAGACGCTGTCGGCCTATGACCCGGCGGCGATCGTGATCCGCTCCCCGCACGCCGGCGCGGCCCGGCTCGTCGCCGGCTGGACCGAGGCCGCGGTGATCAACGCCGGCGACGGCAAGCACGAGCATCCCACCCAGGCGCTGCTGGACGTGTTCACCCTGCGCCGGCGCCTCGGCTCCCTGGAGGCGACCAAGATCTGGATCGTCGGCGACGTCAGCCACTCACGGGTCGCCCGCTCAGACATCCTCGCCTTCAACCGGATGGGCGCCGCGGTCACCGTCTGCGGACCGCCGACGCTGATCCCGCGGGAGATCGAGTCCCTGGGCTGCAGCGCCACGTCAAGCCTGGACGGGCTCGGGGAGGCCGACGTCGTCTACGTGCTGCGGATGCAGCACGAGCGCATGACGCAGTCCTTCGTGCCCTCGCTGCGCGAGTACGCCGCCCAGTACCAGATCAACCCGCGCCGGCTGCGCCCCGGCCAGCTCGTCATGCACCCGGGCCCGGTCAACCGCGGCGTCGAGCTGGCGGGGGCGACGATCGACTCGCCCCAGGCGCTGATCGGCGACCAGGTCAAGGCCGGGGTCGCGGTGCGGATGGCCGTCCTGTATGAGCTGCTCGTCGGCTCACCCAGCCTGGTCGCGGTGGCGTGATGACCGGCGATCGGCTCTTCCAGGCCCCGCGACCGCCCGCCGAGCTGCTGATCAGCGGCGCCCACGTCCTGGACCCCCGGCAGGATCTCGACGCCGAGCACGACGTGCTGATCCGCGACGGGGAGATCGCCCAGCTCGGCGCGCCCGGCTCGCTGAGCGCGCCCGACGGCGCGGCCACGATCGACGGCGCCGGCGCGCACCTGTTCCCCGGGTTCGTCGACCCGCACGTCCACCTGCGCACCCCGGGTCAGGAGTACAAGGAGGACGTCGACACCGGGACCGCCGCGGCCGCCGCGGGCGGCTTCTGCGCGGTGGTCGCGATGCCCAACACCGATCCGACCGTCGACACCGCCGCGGTGCTGCAGTCGCTGATCGCCCGCGCCCGGGAGCAGGCGCGCGTGCCGACCGGGTTTCTCGCCTCGATCACGCGGGGATTGCGGGGCGAGGAGCTCACCGAGATGGCCGAGCTGCGCGAGGCGGGGGCGATCGGCTTCACCGACGACGGCAAGCCGGTCGTCTCGGCGGGCATGCTGCGCAAGGCGCTGCAGTACCAGCGGCTGTGCGGCGGGATCGTCGCGCTGCACGAGGAGGACCCGGCGCTCTCCGGCGACGGGGTGATGCACGAGGGGGCGGTCTCCGCCCGGCTGGGGATGGCCGGCATCCCGCCGCTGGCCGAGTCGGTGATGATCGCCCGCGACGGCGCCCTGGCTCGCTACGAGGACGCCCGGGTGCACTTCCAGCATCTCTCCTGCGTGCAATCCGTCGAGGCGCTGGCCGCCGCCAAGGCCCAGGGCGCGCGGGTCAGCGGCGAGGTCTGCCCGCACCACCTCACGCTCACCGACGAGGCGGTGCGGGGGTTGGACAGCCGCTTCAAGATGAACCCGCCGCTGCGCACCGAGGTCGACCGCCAGGCGCTGATCGAGGGGCTGCGCGCCGGGGTCATCGACTGCGTGGCCACCGATCACGCCCCGCACGCCGCGCACGAGAAGGAGGTTCCCTTCGAGCAGGCGCCGATGGGGACGACCGGACTGGAGACGGCGTTCGCGGCGCTCTACACCGAGCTGGTCGCGCCCGGGATCCTGGCGCTCGATGTGCTCATCGAGCGGATGACGGCCGGCGCGGCGCTGTACGGGCTGCCCACGCCGACGATCGCCCCCGGCCGGCCCGCCAACCTGACGCTGATCGATCTGCAGGCGAGCTGGACGGTCGGGGAGGACGGCTACGCGAGTCGCTCGGCCAACTGCTGCTTTGACGGCCGCCGGCTGCGGGGCCGGGTGCTGCTCACGATCGCCGCCGGCGCCGTCGCCCATCGCCGGCCGATGCTCGTCGCCTGCGCGCCCCCCGCCGGCGCCCACCGGGAGCCGGTCCGGTGAGCGCCCCGCAGGCCGAGGCCTACGTGCTGCTCGAGGACGGAGCCCGCTTTGACGGCTACGCGGTCGGCGCCGACGCGCCCGCGGTGGGGGAGGTGGTGTTCACGACCTCGATGGCCGGCTATCAGGAGGCGATGACCGACCCCAGCTACGGCGGGCAGCTGATCGCGTTCACGTTTCCCCAGACGGGCAACTACGGCGTCAGCGCGGCGGCGATGGAATCTGACCGCGTCCACGCCCGGGCCGCGATCATGCGCGCCGCCGGGGACCGCGACGACGCGCCCCACGCCGAGACCGGGTGGTGCCGGTGGCTGGCCGCCCAGGGGATCCCGGCGATCTCCGACGTCGACACGCGCGCGCTCGTGCGCCACATCCGCGAGGCGGGCTCGATGCGCGGCGGCGTGTTCCCGCAGTCGATGCCCCCCCACGAGGCCCGGGAGCGGATCGCCGCCGAGCCGCCGATGAGCGGCCGCGACCTCACCCGGGCGATCACCCCCGGTCAGACGATCACGCTGGCGCCGACCGCGACCGACGCCGGTCGGCCCGAGGTCCGCATCGCGATGATCGACACCGGGGTCAAGCGCTCGATCGTGGCCAACCTGCGCGCCCGGGGCGCGACCGTGGAGCTGCATCCGTGCACCGACGATGCCGCCGCGCTGCGCGCTCACGACCCCGACGCGATCTTCCTCGCCAACGGTCCCGGCGATCCCGCCGCGCTTGACCATGTGGTGGCCACCGTGTCTGAGCTCGTGGGCAGGCTGCCGGTCTACGGGATCTGCCTCGGCCACCAGCTGCTGTGCCGCGCGGTCGGCCTGGAGACCTACAAGCTGCCCTTCGGCCATCACGGCGCCAACCACCCGGTCAAGGACCTCACGACCGGCCGCACCGAGATCACCAGCCAGAACCACGGCTTCGCGGTGCTCGGGCCCGGGGGTGAGCCGACGATCGACGTCGACGAGCCGGTGCGCTGGGAGACGGACTTCGGCGCCGCTGAGCTGACCCACATCAACCTCTATGACCGCACCGTCGAAGGGCTCACATTGCGCGACGTCCCGGGCGCCACCGTCCAGTACCACCCCGAGGCCGGACCGGGCCCGCACGATGCGCGCCACCTGTTTGACCGCTTTGTCACCGAGATCGCCGCCGCCGCGTCGGCGGGCCGATAGCGAGGTCCCGCGAATGCCGCGCCGCACCGACATCCACAAGATCCTGCTGCTCGGATCCGGGCCGATCGTGATCGGTCAGGCCGCCGAGTTCGATTACTCCGGGACGCAGGCATGTCGCGTCCTTGAGCAGGAGGGCTACGAGGTCGTGCTCGTCAACTCCAACCCGGCGACGATCATGACCGACCCGGAGGTGGCGACCACCACCTACGTCGAGCCGCTGCTGCCCGGCCCGGTCACCCAGGTGATCGACCGCGAGCGTCCCGACGCGCTGCTGCCCACGCTCGGCGGCCAGACTGCGCTGAACCTCGCCAAGGCGCTGCACGAGGACGGGACGCTTGAGCGCTACGGCGTCGAGCTGATCGGCGCCGACTACGAGGCGATCGATCGCGCCGAGGACCGCGAGCGCTTCCGCGACACGATGAACGCCGCCGGACTGCGGGTCCCGCGGTCGGTGATCGCGCACACGCTCGATGACGCCCGCGCCGCGGTGAGCGAGCTCGGGCTGCCGTTCATCGTGCGCCCGGCGTTCACGCTGGGCGGGACCGGAGGCGGTGTCGTGCATGCCGAGGCCGACATCGAGCGGGTCGTCGGCGGCGGGCTGAGCGCATCGCCGATCGGCCAGGTGCTGCTTGAGGAGTCGGTCCTGGGCTGGGGCGAGTTCGAGCTGGAGGTGATGCGCGATCACACCGACAACGTCGTGATCGTGTGCTCGATCGAGAACCTCGACCCGATGGGCGTCCACACCGGCGACAGCGTCTGCGTCGCGCCCCAGCAGACGCTTCCCGACGCGCTCTACCAACGACTGCGCGACCAGGCGATCGCCGTGATCCGCGCCGTCGGGGTGGAGACCGGCGGCTCCAACGTCCAGTTCGCGGTCAACCCCGCCACCGACGAGATCGTGATCATCGAGATGAACCCGCGGGTGTCGCGCTCCAGCGCGCTGGCCTCGAAGGCCACCGGGTTCCCGATCGCCAAGATCGCCGCGCGGCTGGCCGTCGGCTACACCCTGCAGGAGATCCCCAACGACATCACCCGGGCCACGCCGGCCAGCTTCGAGCCCGCGCTTGACTACTGCGTGGTCAAGTGGCCGCGCTTCGCCTTCGAGAAGTTCCCCGGCGCCGAGTCCGAGCTGACGACCCACATGAAGTCGGTGGGGGAGGCGATGGCGCTCGGGCGCACGTTCCAGCAGGCGTTCGCCAAGGCCCTGCGCTCGCGCGAGCTCGACACCGCGCCGGTCTTCCCCGCCGAGGAGGCGGCGCTGCTGGAGCTCGCCGCGCGTCCCGGAGCCGAGCGCTTCGATCATGTGCTGGAGGCGCTGCGCCGCGGCGTCTCGGTGCAGACGCTGCACGCGCGCACCGCGATCGACCCCTGGTTTCTGTCGGAGCTGGGCGAGCTGGTCGCCGGCGGGGAGCAGAGCACGCCGCCGGCTCAGTCGCCGGCCGCCGTGCGGACCTTCAAGGCGGTCGACACCTGCGCGGCGGAGTTCGCCGCCCGCACGCCCTACTACTACTCCAGCTGGGAGCGGCCCGGGCCCGACGGGCAGCCGTCGCACGAGGTGCTCCGCGGCGAGCGCCCGAGCGTGATCATCCTCGGCTCCGGTCCCAACCGGATCGGGCAGGGGATCGAGTTTGACTACTGCTGCGTGCACGCGGCCCAGACGGTGCGTGAGTCGGGCCGCGACGCGGTGATGGTCAACTGCAACCCCGAGACCGTCTCGACCGACTACGACACCTCGGACCGGCTGTACTTCGAGCCGCTGACCCTGGAGGACGTGATCGCGGTCTGCGAGCTCGAGCAGCCCGAAGGGGTGGTCGTCCAGTTCGGCGGCCAGACCCCGCTCAAGCTCGCCTCCGGCCTGGCGGCGGCCGGGATCCCGATCCTGGGCACGAGCATCGACGCCATCGATCTGGCCGAGGACCGCTCCCGGTTCGGCCCCCTGCTGGACCGGCTCGGCTACAGCGCGCCGCCGTACGCGACCGCCGCCAGCCCGCAGGAGGCGCTGGCCCACGCCCCCGCGGTCGGCTTTCCCCTGCTCGTGCGCCCCAGCTACGTGCTCGGCGGCCGCGCCATGGAGATCGTCTACGACCTGGCGGGGCTGGAGGACTACCTGCACCGGGTCGGCACCGCGCAGGGCAGCCCGATCTACCTGGACCGCTTCCTGGAGGACTCGATCGAGGTCGACGTCGACGCGCTGTGCGACGGGGAGGAGGTGTGGATCGGCGGGATCATGCAGCACGTCGAGGAGGCCGGCATCCACTCCGGCGACTCGGCCTGCGTGCTGCCGCCTCACACGCTCGGCGCCGAGATGCTGCAGCGGATCCGCGAGCAGACGATCGGCATCGCCCGGGCACTGGGCGTCGTCGGCCTGCTCAACGTCCAGTTCGCGATCCGCGGCGACGACCGGCTGTTCGTGATCGAGGCCAACCCGCGCGCGTCGCGCACCGTCCCGTTCGTCTCCAAGGCGATCGGGCTGCCGCTGGCCAAGTTCGCCTGCCGGCTGCTGCTCGGCGAGCGGATCGCCGACCTCGAGCTGCCCGCGATCGACCCCCACGCCGGCGGGGAGCAGATCAGCCACGTGTGCGTCAAGGAGGCGGTGCTGCCGTTCAGCCGCTTTGCCGGCGCCGACTCGCTGCTCGGGCCCGAGATGCGCTCCACCGGCGAGGTGATGGGGATCGCCGAGGACTTCCCGACCGCCTTCGCCAAGGCCCAGGCGGCGGCCGGCGCGCGACTGCCGCAGGCCGGCACGGTGTTCATCACCGTCGCCGACGGCGACAAGCCGGCCGCGACGGGCATCGCCAGCTCGCTGCACGATCTCGGCTTCGCGATCATCGCCACCCGCGGCACCGCGCAGGCGCTGCGGCGGATGGGCATCAAGGCGACGGCGATCAACAAGCTCAACGAGGGCCCCGACAACGTCGTGGACCGGATCGTCGCCGGCGAGGTCGACCTCGTCATCAACACCCCGGTCGGGACCGGCGCGCGTACCGACGGCTACGAGATCCGCGCCGCGGCGATCGCCCGCGGGATCCCCTGCATCACGACGATCTCCGGGGGGATGGCAGCCGCCCGCGCGATCATCGCCGCCCGGCGCACCGAGCCGCGGGTGGTGTCGCTGCAGGAGCTGCACGCCGAGCGTCGCGGCGCGCCGGCGGCGCGCTGACCAGGGACCGAAACGGGGCTGCACGGGGGGCGAAAGCGGCCCTCGCGCAGCCCGTCTCCGTGGTCTCGGGCGGCCGGCGATCACAAGGTGGCCGTGATTGGGCAAAGCTGCCCGAACCTGGCAAAAGCCCCTGCAAAAGCTGACCATTGCCGCAACTAGGCTCGACAATGCTGAACCTCAAGTTGAGGTCGAGTCGAATTGGCCTGCAGGCCCTTGATCGGCCCGTTCCACGATGTATAGTCGCCGCCCATGCCGCCGGTCAGTGAGTCGTTTCAAAAGCCCCTTGCCGCGCCCGAGCGCTCGCTGCACCAGCGCATGGAGGCCCTGCAGCGCGCCAACGACATCCGCAGCCGGCGCGCGCAGCTCAAGCGCGATCTCAAGGCCGGCCGCCAGCCGATCCACGAGCTGCTGCTCCAGCCGCCCGACTACCTGCAGACGGCCAAGGTCTTCGACCTGCTGCTCGCGGTGCCCAAGTACGGGCGCGTGAAGGTCAACAAGATCCTGTCGCAGTGCCGGATCTCCCCGAGCAAGACGCTCGGCGGGCTGTCCGAGCGCCAGCGCGGCGAGCTCGTGGCGCTGCTGCGCCGCCGCTGAGACGTCCCGCCGTCCGGCTGACCCGCCCGCCTCGGCCGACGTGTCCCGAGTGCTCGTCATCACCGGTCCGTCGGGCGTCGGCAAGGGCACGCTGATCCGAGGCCTGCTGGAGCGGGTCCCCGAGCTTCAGCTGTCGATCTCGGCGACTACGCGCGCGCCGCGCGCGGGAGAGCGAGACGGCGCCCATTATCACTTCCTGGATGCGGCGGAGTTCGAGCGCCGGGTGGCAGCCGGTGAGTTTCTGGAGGAGGCCACCTACTCGGGAGCTCGCTACGGGACGCTGCGTTCGGAGGTGCAGCGCCGGACCGCGGCCGGCGCGCCGGTCGTCCTGGAGATCGAGGTCCAGGGGGCGCGCCAGGTGCGCGCGGCGATGCCCGACGCGCTGCAGGTGTTCATCGCGCCGCCGTCGCTGGAGGCGCTGCGGGCTCGCCTGGTGGGACGGGGCACCGACACCCCGGAGCAGATCGAGCGCCGCCTGCGCAGCGCCGAGCGCGAGCTGGAGGCGCGGTCGGAGTTCGCCCACGTCGTCGTCAACGACGACCTGGCGCGGGCGATCGACGAGCTGGTGGCGATCATCGAGGGGGCCTCAACGCGGGGCGACGGCGGACCGGCCTGAACCGGTCCGGCGGTCGGCTACCCTTAATCACAGGGCGACCTCGGGTCGTCCGCACCCGAGACAGAGGACCGCGACACCGTGATCTCCCCCCGCATCGACAAGCTTCTGGACCACGTCGACTCCAACTACGCGAGCGTGCTCGTGGCCGCCAAGCGCGCGCGTCAGATCAACAGCTACTACCACAACCTCGGCGAGGGGACGTTTGACGAGTTCCCGCCGCCGATGGTCGACACGCGCTCCAAGAACTACCTGACGATCGCCCTGGAAGAGGTCGCCCAGGGCAAGCTCAAGTACCACTACCGCTAGACCACTCGGCGGAGGCGCACGTCGGGAGCACGTCGGTGTCGCGGCTGCTGATCGGCGTCACCGGGGGGATCGCCACCTACAAGGCGCTGGAGACCGTGCGCCTGGCGATCCGGGCCGGCCATGCCGTGCGCGTGATCCAGACGCCCCACAGCCAGCGCTTCGTCGGCGCTGACTCGTTCGCCGCGATCAGCGGGGCGCCGGTCCTCACCAGCGAGTTCGAGCCCGACCCGCTGCGCGGCGCCTATCCGGGCGAGCCCAGCGGGGATCGTTCACCGATCACGCATCTCGCGATCGTCCAGCGCGCCGACGCCTACCTGATCGCTCCCGCCAGCGCGAACACGATCGCCAAGCTCGCCGGGGGCCATGCCGACTCGCTTGTCACCACCGCGGCGCTGGCCGCCGGCGGTCCGGACGGGATCCCGGTGCTCGTGGCCCCGGCGATGAACGACCGCATGTACCGCCATCCGGCCACCCAGGCCAACCTGGCGCTGCTGGCCCAGCGCGGGGTGACGATCGTCGGCCCCGGCGAGGGCGAGCTGGCCTCCCACGGCGAACGCGGCCTCGGTCGGCTCTCAGAGCCCGCCGAGCTGCTGGCCGCCTGCGAGGCCGCCCTCGCCGGCGCCACCGCCGACGAGCAGGCGCGCGCGTGGCTCGGGGTCCGGGTGCTCGTCACCGCCGGCGGCACCCAGGAGCCGATCGACAGCGTGCGCTACATCGGCAATCGCTCCTCGGGGCGGATGGGCTACGCGCTGGCCGCGCGGGCCGCCGCCCGCGGTGCCCAGGTGACGCTCGTCGCGGCCAACGTGGCGCTGCCGGCGCCGGCCGGCGTGCGACTCGTGACCGTCGCCACCGCCGCCGAGCTGCAGGCGGCCTGCGACGACGCCTTCGCGGCCACCGACGTCCTGCTGATGGCCGCCGCGGTCGCCGACTTTCGCCCGCGCCACCCCGCCGCCGACAAGCTCAAGAAGGACGACGGCCCTCCGGCGCTGGAGCTCGAGCCGACCCCCGACGTGCTCACCGGTCTCGCCCTGCGGCGCCGCCCCGGCCAGGTGCTGGTCGGCTTCGCCGCCGAGCACGGCGACGGCGCGCTGGACTACGGGCGCGACAAGCTCGTGCGCAAGCGGCTGGATGCGGTCGTGGTCAACGACGTGGGCCAGGCCGGGATCGGCTTTGACACGGTCGACAACGAGGTGACGGTACTCACCGCCGACGGCGCGCAGACCCACCTGGCCCGGGCGGGCAAGGAGCGGATCGCCGACGGCGTGCTGACCGTGGTGCAGGCGCTGCTGGCCACCCAGGAGGGAGGAGACGATGTCCGCCGAGCCGGCCCCTATCGAGCCGCAGGAGTTTGAGGCCGGCGCCGCCACGGCGCGGGCGCTGGCGGCCAACATCACCGCGGCGGTGCAGGTCAGACCGGAGAATCTGAACCATCTGCTGGTGGCGCTGCTGGCCGAGGGCCACGTGCTCGTCGAGGACTATCCGGGCGTCGGCAAGACCGCCCTGGCGCGGGCGCTGTCGGCCTCGATCGACTGCCAGTTCGCCCGGGTGCAGGGGACCTCGGACCTGCTGCCCGCCGACGTCGTGGGCACCAACGTCTATGACCAGCGCGCACAGGCGTTTGAGTTCCGTCCCGGCCCGGTGTTCGCCAACGTGGTGCTCGTCGACGAGATCAACCGCGCCTCGCCCAAGACCCAGTCGGGGCTGCTGGAGTGCATGCAGGAGCGCCGCGTCACCGTCGACGGCCACAGCCACGAGCTCGCCCGGCCGTTCCTCGTGCTCGCCACCCAGAACCCGATCGAGTACGAGGGGACCTATCCGCTGCCCGAGGCCCAGGTCGACCGCTTCATGATCCGGATCTCGCTCGGCTACCCCGACCGCGTCGCCGAGACGGCGATGCTCGCTGCCCACGAGTCGGGCGACCAGGTGCTCGGTCTGCGCCCGGTGGCCAGCGCCGCCGACGTGCTCGCCGCCCAGGACGCGGCCGCCCGGGTCCGCGCCTCGGCGCCGCTGCGCGAGTACATCGTCGCGCTGCTGTGGCGCACCCGGGAGGATCCCCGCGTCGACCTCGGCGCCAGCCCGCGCGCCGGGCTGATGCTGCTGCGCGCGGCCAAGGCCCACGCGATGATGGCCGGCCGCGACCACGCCCTGCCCGACGACGTGCAGGCGCTCGCGGTGCCCGTCCTGGCCCACCGGCTGGTGCTCGCGCCCGAGGCTCCCCGCGCGGCGGCGAGCGACGTGATCACCGACGCCGTGGGCGCGATCCGCGCGCTGTAGTGCCCGGCGCCTCCCGGTTTCAGACGCCGGGCTCGCGCTCGGGGCTGCAGGCACGCCGCGCGTTCGCGGTCACGGCCGCCGGGCTCGCGCTGATCCTGGTGGCCCTGATCTTCGACGCCGCGCCGCTGTTCGTGCCCGGCGTGGCGCTCGCCGCGATCGGCGCCGTGGCCCCCGTCTGGGTCTGGTGCAGCGCCCACGGCGGCCGCGCCCAGCGGGTGCTGACCGCCACCCGGGTGCTGGAGGACGAGCCCCTGACGGCCGAGATCGTCGTGCGCCGCGGCTGGCTGGGCCTCGGGGGGTGGGGCCGCCTGGAGGTCATCGACCCGCTGATCGGCACCCCGCTGCCGCTCGGCGGCCCCGGCTCTCCGCTGCGCGGCGCGCGGGTCGCCCGCGTCCGCGCCGTCGCCCGCTTCCCGCGACGGGGCGAGCAGGCGATCGAGCCGCCGTCGCTGGTCGCCCGTGATCCGCTGGCGCTCGCCCGCGCGCAGACCCTGAGCGCCCAGCCGCCCCAGACCGTGCTCGTGCTCCCCCGCACCGAGCCGGTGCGCTGGCGCGGCGGCGAGCGCGGGGGGCGGTTTGCCGCCGGCGTCGGCGACCCCGCCTCCGACGCGATGGCCGGCGCCGACCTGGAGGGGCTGCGCGCCTACCGCCCCGGCACCCCGGCCAGCCGGATCCAGTGGTCGGCGGTCGCGCGCGGCCGCGGGCTGATCGAACGCAAGCTGGCCCCCGACGGCGACAACCGGCCGCTGCTGGTGCTCGATCCCCGGGAGCGCGTGGGCGGCGACCGGCGTCCCGCGGCGCTGGACGCCGCCGTGCGCGCCACCGCCTCGCTGGCGCTGGACCTCGCCCGCAGCGGAGGCTGCGCGCTGCTGCTGCCCGGCCAGACGCAGCCGACGCTGATCGACGCCGCGCTGTCGCGCTGGCCGGCCGTCCACGCCCGGCTGGCCCGCGTGGGAACCGCCGATCCCCAGCCCGCGGGGGCACCGCCGCTCGGTCACCTGGCGGGCCGCCGCGGGGCGCTCATCTACGTCACCGTCGCCTCCCACGAGCGCCTGGCCACCGGGCTGACCTCGGCCGGCCGGGCGTCGGTGGTGCTCGTCGTCCCCGACAGCGAGATCGTCGACGGCCGGCCGCGGGGCGTCGTGGGTCGGGTGGCGCCCACCCTGACGGTGAGCGGCTGCGTCGGGTTCGCGCTCGGCGACCGCAGCCGCTCACGGGTGGGGGCGACGAGCGCGCACTCCGGAGCCCGGGCGTGAGCGCGCGCGCGGGAGGACGAGCGTGAGCGCGCATGCCGCCCCGGTCGTCACGCCGGCCGATCTGCTGACCGGACACCGCGCCGCCGCCGCCGACGAGGTTCACCCGCGCGTCTGGATCCGGGCCGTCAGCTTCACCCTGCTCGTGCTCTACGGCGTCGACCGCTGGGGCCGGCTGATGTCGCACCCGCCGCAGTGGCGGCTGCTCGGCCTCGGCGCCGCGGCGATCGCGCTCGGCTTCGGCGTGCCGCTCGTGCGCGGCCTGGGCACGCGCCGGCTGCCCGGGGCCGGGCGGATCCTCGCCGGCCTGCTCACGGTCGGCCTGGTCCTCGCCGCGTTTCCGATCTCGGGCCTGCGCTGGCACTGGGTGGTGCACCTCAAGCTCGCGGTGAGCGCGCGGGCGGTCGGCACGGGGCTGGGCGCGCTGGCCGACGTGCTCGTGCCCTACCTGGGTCACGCCTCCGCGGTGCGGCTGGTGATCGTGCTCGGCGCCGCGCTGCTGCTGCTCGACGCCGGCGCCGTGCTGGCGTTCGCCGGACCGCCCGGATCGTCCGGATCGTCCGGACAGCCGGGACCGTCGCGGTGGTCGCTGAGCGACGGACGGCGGGCCGCCGCCGCGCTGCCGCTGATCGCGCTCGCGGTCGTGCCCTCGACGCTCGTGCGCCCGGCGCATCCGGCGCTGCAGGGCCTGCTGCTGTTCGCGCTGCTCGCGCTGTTTGTGTGGGGTGAGCGGATCGGTCGGGACGGCGTCGCCGCGGCGGTCGGCGTCGCCTGCGTCGCCGGTGTCGTGGGTGTGCTCCTCGGTCCCCGGATCGAGGGCCACCACCCGTGGGTCGACTACCGGGCGTGGGCGGGAGCGTCGACCGTCTCCACGCTGGACAGCTTTGACTGGAACCAGAACTACGGGCCGCTGCGCTGGCCCCAGGACGGTCACGAGGTGCTCACCGTCCGCGCCCGCAGCGGCGACTACTGGAAGGCCGAGGACCTGCAGCAGTTCAACGGGACCGACTGGGTGCAGGGATCGCCGGGCGCCACCGCGGCGCTGCCGTCGCCGAGCCGGTCGGCGCTGAGGCGCTGGACCCAGATCGATCAGATCACGATCGACGGGATGCGCACCGAGGACGTGATCGCCGGCTCGGGGCTGACCGTGAGCCTGTTCGGCGTCCCCGGGGGCGAACGGCCCGGAGCGACGCCCGGCACCTGGGTCACCGACCGCCCGCTGGGCCCGGGGAGCACCTACATCGTTCGCACCTACTCGCCCGCCCCGTCGCCGCGGCAGCTGTCAGGCGCGGGGCGACGGTATCCGTGGGCGGCGCTGGCGCCCGACCTGACGCTGACGCTCCCCGGCGACGAGGACCCAGCGGCGGTGCCCGTCGTGTTCCCGCGCTTTCACGCTCCGCCGTCGGCGACGGTGCGCCGCGCCCTGCGCGGCTCGCCCTATGCCCCCGTCGATGCGGTCGCCCGCCGGCTGGCCGCGAGTGCCGCCAGCCCCGAGGCGTTCGTGGTCGCGGTCAAGCGCTACCTCGACGGCGGCGCCTACACCTACGACCAGAACCCCCGCAGCGCTCGGTATCCGCTCGTCGACTTCCTGCTGCACACCAAGCAGGGCTACTGCCAGCAGTTCTCCGGGGCGATGGCGCTGCTGCTGCGCATGGGCGGGATCCCCGCCCGAGTGGCCGCGGGCTTCACCCCGGGGGCCTTTGACCACGTCGACCACACCTGGACGGTCAGCGACATCGACGCCCACGCCTGGGTCGAGGTGTGGTTTCCACGCTACGGCTGGGTCAAGTTCGACCCCACGCCCACCAGCGCCCCGGCCCGCGGCGGCACCGGAACCGCGGCGACCGCCAAGCAGCTGCCCGCGATCAACCCGGCGCTGTCACGCGCGCAGCGCAGCCACGTCGCCACGACCTCGACGACGCGCACCGTCGTCGCGCACGCCGCCGGGGGCGGGGGCGGGAGCGCTGGTGGGCCAGACCCGTGGCCCTGGGTGGGCGGCGGGCTGGCACTCGTGGCGGCGGCGCTCGGCGCCGGGACCGGATGGCGGGCCTGGCGACACCGGACGGGCGGCGATCCGCTGGCCGAGCTCGAGCGCGCGCTGGCCCGGACCGGGCGCCCACTCGCCGGTGGGGTGACGCTGACCGCGCTGGAGCATCGCTTCCGGTCCTCGCCGGAGGCCAGCGCCTACATCCGGGCGCTGCGACTGGGCCGCTACGGCACCGCCCCGGCGCCGCCCACCGCCGTCGGGCGGCGCGCGCTGCGCGCTCAGCTGCGGGTCGGGCTGGGGGCTGGGGGATGGCTGCGGGCGCTCTGGGCACTGCCCCCGCGACCGCCGACGCCACGCCGCGCAGGGCCCGGAGGTGCGCGGCCGGGCCCCTAAACTGAGGCGCCATGGACGACGTCTATGAGCTGTTTCAGCGCGGGACCGAGCTGCTGACCGACGGTCACCATCACCAGGCGGCGGTGCCCCTCGCGCGCGCGCGGGATCTGGAACCCGACAAGACGTCGATCCGCGAGGCGCTCGGCCGCGCGCTGTTTCACAGCGGGCGCTACGAGCAGGCCGCGGTGGAGTTCCAGGCGGTGGTCGACCGGGCTCCGACCAACGACTTCGCGCTGTTCTGCCTGGGCCGCTGCCTGCAGTTGCTCGGCCGCCACGCCGAGGCCCGCCAGCCGCTGGCGCTCGCCGCCTGCCTGCAGCCGGGGCGCCGTGATTACCGGCTGTATCGCGACCGTGCGCGGGCCCGGGCGGGGCACGGACCCGACGCCTGATTCCCGCTGTGGATGCGGTCGCGGTGCTACGCTGATCCGACAGCTTTCCGGCCGGGAGGCCCCCGGTGCAGTTTTCGAAAGTGGGCGCTCGCCCGCTTTTTTTATGAGATATGACGGAGGAGATCGTGAGTGCGCCACAGACCGATATCGAAGCCAGGCTCGCCGTCGTCGAGCCCGACGTCGAGGTCCTGCTGGTTGAGCTCACCGGCCCGCCCGCCTTCATCCTGCGCCTGTTCATCGACCACCCTGACGGCGTGACGCTGGCGCTCTGCGAACGCGTGTCGGGACACCTGGGCGACTACCGGGACCGGTACTCGCTGGAGGTGTCCTCGCCGGGTCAGGATCGTCCCCTGACCAAGCCCCAGCACTTCAGCCGCTTCCTCGGTCGGCGCGCGCGCGTGCGCCTGCGCGAGGCGCGGGAAGGCCACAAGCAGGTGACCGGAGAGCTCGTCGGCGCCACCGACAGCGAGGTCACGCTCGCCGCCGGTGACGGGGTCGTCACGATCCCCTACGACCAGATCGTCCGCTCCAACCTCGTACCCGGAGACTGAAACCAGCCATGTCCAAGGAGATCGTCGAGGCCGTGCGGGGCCTCGCTGCGGAGAAGAACATCTCGTCTGAAAAGCTGATGGAGGCGCTCGAGGACGCGCTGCTGTCGGCCTACAAGAAGACGCCCGGATCGGCGCCCTACGCCAAGGTGGAGATGGACCGCGACAGCGGCGACTTCATCGTCTGGGAGCTGAAGATCCCGCCGGAGATCGAGGAGCAGCTGCTGATCGAGGCCACCGAGGACGCCCAGCCGGCCGTCGACCCCGAGACGGGGGAGATGCGCGAGCCGCCCGAGCCCGAGATCGACATGGAGAAGCTGCGCGAGTACGAGGACCAGATCGAGACCGAGGATGTGACGCCGGCCGACTTCGGCCGGATCGCCGCCCAGACCGCCAAGCAGGTCATCCTGCAGCGGATCCGCGAGGCCGAGCGCGACATGATGTTCGAGGAGTACCGCGACCGCGTCGGCGAGCTGATCACCGGCATCGTCCAGCAGTCCGACTCCCGCTACACGCTGGTTCAGCTGCGCGAGCGCGTCGAGGCGCTGCTGCCCAAGTCCGAGCAGGTCGACGGCGAGCGCTATGACCACTCCCAGCGGATCAAGGCCGTCATCAAGGACGTCTCCAACTCGACCAAGGGCCCCTCGATCATCGTCTCCCGCCGCGACCCGGAGCTGATCAAGTCGCTGTTCGAGCTCGAGGTGCCGGAGATCGCCGACGGCCTGGTCGAGATCACCGGCGTCGCCCGCGAGCCCGGCTACCGCTCCAAGATCGCCGTCGTCTCCCACGTCGATGGCGTCGATCCGGTCGGCGCCTGCGTGGGCCCCCGCGGCTCCCGGGTGCGGATGGTCGTCTCCGAGCTGCGCGGCGAGAAGATCGACATCATCCCCTACA
>CAZZYU010000031.1:0-29496 GCA_964658375.1 uncultured Acetobacteraceae bacterium
GCCAGGGCGGCGGCGGTCGGGGCTCGCGGCCGAGCGGTGGCGCGCCCTCGGGTGGTGGTCGCTGATGCTCTCCCCCAAACGCGTCAAGCACCGCAAGCAGCATCGCGGCCGTCGCGGCGGGCTGTCGCGCGGCCAGGTCACGGTGCAGTTCGGCGAATACGGTCTCAAGACATTGGATGCCGGCTGGCTCACCAACCGCCAGATCGAGGCGGCGCGTATCGCGATGACCCGCAAGATCAAGCGTGGCGGCAAGGTGTGGATCAACGTCTATCCCGACAAGCCGTTCACCAAGAAGCCCGCCGAGACCCGGATGGGGTCGGGCAAGGGCTCGCCCGAGGGCTGGGTCGCGGTCGTCAAGCCCGGACGTGTGATGTTCGAGCTCGCCGGCGTGCCCGAGGACCTCGCCCGGGAGGCGATGCGCCTGGCCGGACACAAGCTGCCGGTGCGCACCAAGTTCGTCATGCGCGAGGAGGCCTGATGCGCGCGTCAGAGTTGCAGGACCTCTCCGATACCGAGCTGGCCGAGCAGATCGGAACCGCCCGGCGCGAGCTGTTCGGGCTGCGCTTCCAGCACGCGACCGGCGAATTGGACAACACGGCCGGGCTGCGCCGCGCCAAGCGCGAGGTCGCGCGGGCGCTGACCGTGGCCAGACAACGTGAGATCGATGCCCAGAGTGGACGGGAAAATGGCTGAACAGGACGACACGACAACGGAACAGGCGAGCGAGCAGGCCCCGGAGACGGGCGCCGGCGTCGCCGAAGGGGACGCGACGCCGCGCGGCGCCGCCGACGCCGCGGCGAATGCGCCGACCGAGCCCGAGGAGATCCTCGCGCCCAAGGAGCGCCGGGCGCGGGCTCGCGCCGCCAAGGCCGCCGCGACCCCCGACGGGGCTCCCCGCAGCGCGGAGGAGCGCCACGCCGACCGCGTCGCGCTGCGCGCCGAGAAGGCTCGGGCACGCCGGGCCGGTCGCGCGAAGGCCAGCGCCAAGTACAAGTCCCAGGCCCACAGCCGCACCGAGACGCCGCCGCGCGAGCGCGTCGCCGGCAATCAGAAGGTGCGCCAGGGCGTCGTGGTCTCCGACAAGGCCGACAAGACGATCACGGTGCGCATCGACGTCGCCCGGCGCCATCCGCGCTATCAGAAGATCGTGCGCACGTCGCAGACCTTCCACGCCCACGACGAGGCCAACGACGCCCACACCGGCGACACCGTGACCATCCGTGAGGCCCGCCCGCTGTCGCGCCTGAAGCGCTGGCGCCTGGTCGGCGTCGTGGAGAGAGCCAAGTAGCCATGATCCAGAACGAGACCAGGCTGCGCGTCGCCGACAACAGCGGCGCCCGGGAGATCCTCGTGATCCGCGTGCGCGGCGGCTCGCGCCGGCGCTACGCGGGCGTCGGCGACACGATCACCGCCACCGTCAAGACCGCCAACCCCCAGGGCGCGGTCAAGAAGGGTGAGGTCGTCACCGCCGTGGTCGTGCGCACCAAGAAGTCCTACGGGCGTGACGACGGCACCTACATCGGTTTTGACGAGAACGCCGCCGTGCTGATCGACGCCCAGAACAACCCGCGGGGGACCCGCATCTTCGGCCCGGTGGCGCGCGAGCTGCGCGATCGCAACTTCATGAAGATCGTCTCGCTGGCCCCGGAGGTGCTGTAGCCATGCCCGCCCGCATCAAGGCCGACGATCAGGTCGTCGTCATCAGCGGCAAGGACCGCGGCAAGCGCGGCAAGGTCCTGCGCGTGGACCCCAAGAAGGACAAGGTGTTCGTCGAAGGGCTCAATATCGTCAAGCGCCATCAGCGCCCGCAGCAGACGGCCGGCGGCCAGACCGCGGGTGGCGTGATCGAGCGCGAGGGCCCGATCCACGTGTCGAACGTGATGCTGATCGACCCCAAGGACGACCGGCCCACGCGCGTGGGCATCGAGCTCGTCGACGGCAAGCGGCTGCGCGTCGCCAAGCGCAGCGGTCAGAGACTGGACTAAGAGGAAACGACTGATGGCAACCGAGACACCGGCACCGCCGGCACGACTGAAGAACCGATATCTCGAGGAGATCCGGCCCGCGCTGATCGAGCGCTTCGGATACTCCAGCCCGATGCAGGCGCCCAAGATCGAGAAGATCACCGTCAACATGGGCTGCGGCGACGCCAAGCAGGACTCCAAGGTCCTGGATGCCGCCATCGACCAGGTCCGGACGATCACCGGCCAGCAGCCCAACGTGCGCCGGGCGCGCAAGTCGATCGCCCAGTTCAAGCTGCGTGAGGGCATGCCCGTCGGCGTCGCCGTGACGCTGCGCGGGGAGCGCGCCTATGAGTTCCTGGACCGCCTGATGTCGGTCGCGATCCCGCGGATCCGGGACTTCCGCGGCCTGAACCCGCGCGCGTTCGACGGTCGCGGCAACTACTCGCTGGGCGTGCGAGAGCAGATCATCTTCCCCGAGATCGACTACGACGAGATCGACCAGGTCCGTGGCCTGGACATCACGATCACCACCAACGGCGCCACCGACGAAGAGGCCTTCGCCCTCCTCGAAGCGCTCGGCATGCCGTTCCGCAAGGACGGTCGCACCCCGGCGACCGAGACCAAAGGCTAAGGAGAACCGTGGCCAAGACGTCCCAGCGCGTCCGCCAGCAGCGGACCCCCAAGTACAAGACCCGCGGGTACACCCGCTGCCGGCGCTGCGGTCGCGCCCGCGCGGTGTATCGCAAGTTCGGCCTGTGCCGGATCTGCCTGCGCGAGCTCGCGCACAACGGATACATCCCCGGCATGACGAAGTCGAGCTGGTGATCGCATGTCGATGACCGATCCGATCGCCGACTTCCTCACGCGTCTGCGCAACGCCGCCAAGGCCCAGCACCACGACGTGGAGATCCCGTCGTCCCGGCTCAAGCGCGAGATGGCCCGGATCCTCAAGGAACAGGGCTACATCGAGGGCTACACGGTGGCGCCGCCGACGGCCGCGCGCCCCGGCGAGTACCTGACGGTGGAGCTGAAGTACACCCGCGAGCGCAAGCCGGTGATCTCCGGCATGCAGCGGGTCTCCCGTCCGGGCCAGCGCACCTACGTCGACCACGGCCACATCCCGCGGATCCAGGGTGGCATGGGCACCGCGATCATCTCGACCTCCCGAGGGGTCATGACCGGCCACGAGGCGCACCGTGCGGGCCTCGGCGGCGAGGTCGTGGCCCGGGTGTGGTAAGTCAAGAGCGAGGAACGAACCTTCGATGTCCCGAATCGGCAGACAACCCATCAGCGTGCCCGCGGGCGTGACGCTCGCCATCGAGCCCGAGTTGGTGACCGTCAACGGTCCCAAGGGCGAGCTGTCTGAGCGCATCAGCCGCGAGATGACGGTGGCGCACGTCGACGACCAGGTCACCGTCGCGCGGCCGACCGATCGTGGCGAGCACCGCGCGCTGCACGGGCTGACGCGCACCCTGATCGCCAACATGGTCCAGGGCGTCACCGAGGGCTTTGAGAAGCGCCTGGAGATCCAGGGCGTCGGCTACCGCGCGGCGTTGCGGGGCCGTGATCTGGAGCTCGCGCTCGGCTACTCGCACCCGGTTTCGATCAAGGCCCCGGACGGGATCGAGTTCGAGGTCCCCCAGCCGACCCGGATCACCGTCCGCGGCGCGTCCAAGCAGCAGGTCGGCGAGGTCGCGGCGATCATCCGCAAGCAGCGCAAGCCCGAGCCCTACAAGGGCAAGGGGATCCGTTACGAGGGCGAGCAGGTCGCCCGGAAGGTCGGGAAACGAGCATGACCGTGCAGACCAAGCCCCAGGCGCGCCTGCGCCGACGCCGCCGGGTTCGCGCCAAGGTGCGCGGCTCCGAGCAGCGCCCGCGGATCTCGGTGTTTCGCTCCAATCGCGGCATCTCCGCGCAGCTGATCGACGACGACGCCGGCCGGACGCTCGCGGCGGTCACCTGGACCGAGGCGACGCTGCGCGAGCTGGCGCCGACCGAGCAAGCCCACCGGGCCGGCGTGCTGCTCGCGGAGCGGGCCAAGGCCGCCGGCGTGGATGCGGTGGTGTTCGACCGCGGCGGCTATCAGTACCACGGCCGCGTCAAGGCGCTGGCCGACGGCGCGCGGGAGGGCGGGCTGACGCTCTAGGCGTCCGCTCCCGCTACCCTCAGACAGCTCATGGCCGCCGAACGTTCGATATCAGCCCAGGGCCTGGATCTCCAGGAGCGCGTGGTCGAGATCAACCGCGTCGCCAAGGTGGTCAAGGGCGGGCGCCGCTTCTCCTTCACCGCGCTGGTCGTCGTCGGCGACGAGCGCGAGGTCGTCGGGATCGGCTACGGGAAGGCCAACGAGGTTCCCGTCGCGATCCAGAAGGGCGTCGACCACGCCAAGAAGAACCTCTATCGCGTGCCCAAGCACGGGTCGACGATCACCCATCAGACGACCGGCATCTTCGGCGCCGGCCAGGTCTTCCTCAAGCCGGCCTCGCCCGGTACCGGGGTCATCGCCGGCGGTGGCGTCCGCGCGGTGCTGGAGCTGGCCGGAATCCACGACATCCTCTCCAAGAGCCTCGGCTCCCAGAACCCGATCAACCTCGTCAAGGCGACGATGGCCGGCCTGGAGTCGCTGCGGACGCCCGCCGAGGTCGCGCAGCTGCGCGGAATCTCGATCAACCAGGTGCTCGGGCTGACCGGCGACAGCGGCGACGGCAGCGCCGACGTTCCTGCGGCTGCGGCCAACGGCACGGCCGACGTTGCGGCGCCTGCCGACACGGCCGGCGTGTCGTGAGCACGCTCACCGTCACCCAGCGCAAGTCGCGCAACGGCTCTGACCGGCGTCAGCTCGACACCCTGCGGTCGCTCGGACTGCGCCGGATCGGCCATCGCGTCGAGGTCACCGACACTCCGCAGACGCGCGGCATGCTCCACAAGGTCCGCCACCTCGTCGAGGTGCAGGAGTCATGAGCCCCGCGGGCAAGACCCCGGCGCCCGCGCCGCGCAGCGCCGTCGCCGACGAACGCGTCGGGCTGCACAACCTCTCGCCCGCCCCCGGGTCGCGCAAGCCGCGCAAGCGCGTCGGCCGCGGGCACGGCTCGGGCATGGGCAAGACCTCGGGCCGCGGCCAGAAGGGTGCCGGATCGCGCTCGGGATCCAAGAGCCGCGCCGGCTTCGAAGGCGGCCAGATGCCGATTCACATGCGGATGCGCAAGCTGCGCGGCCCGAACATGAAGAAGTCGATGCCGTTCGAGCCGTTCCGGACCCACACCCAGCCGGTCAACCTCGCCGACCTCGAGGCGCGCTTCGGCGCCGGGGACGCCGTCACGCTCGAGGCGCTGCACGCCAAGGGCCTGGCCACCCGCAAGGGCGTGCCGGTCAAGGTCCTGGCCAAGGGCGAGATCACCAAGGCGCTGACCGTGCACGCGCACGGATTCAGCGTCACGGCGCGGCAGTCGATCGAGGCCGCCGGCGGGACCTGCCAGCTGATCGAGAGCTGAGGGGCAGGGCGAGGATTCGATGATCGCGACGATCCTCGGGGCGTTCAGGGTCGGCGAGATCCGCAAGAAGATCCTGTTCACCGCGGCGGTCCTCGCGCTGTACCGGCTCGGGACCCACATCCCGGCGCCGGGCATCAACCGCTCGGCGGTCTCCTCGATCTCCCAGAACCTGAGCGGCAACAGCGTCCTCGGGCTGCTGAACCTGTTCTCGGGCGGCGGCCTGGGACGGATCGCGATCTTCGCGCTGGGCATCATGCCCTACATCACCGCCTCGATCATCCTGCAGATCCTGCAGGTGGCGGTGCCGACGCTGGAGAAGCTCTCCAAGGAGGGCGAGGTCGGTCAGCAGCGCATCACCCAGTACACGCGCTATCTCACCGTCGGGCTGGCCTTCGCCCAGTCGATCGGCTACGTGTTCCTGTTTCGCAGCTTCCAGAAGAACGCCGGGGTTCAGCTGATCAACAACTTCAACCTCGGCAAGGTCTTCATCATCGTGCTCTCGCTGACCGCGGGCACGATCCTGCTGATGTGGCTGGGCGAGCTGGTCACCCAGCGCGGCATCGGCAACGGCATCTCGCTGCTCATCTTCGCCTCGATCGTGTCGCGCATTCCCGGCGGCATCAACTCCTGGTGGCATAACCCCGACCAGGTGTTCAAGGTGATCATGCCGTTCATCGCGATCGGCGTGGTTGCGGCGATCGTGTTCGTCCAGGAAGGCCAGCGCAAGATCCCGATCCAGTACGCCAAGCGGGTGATCGGCAGACGCATGACCCAGGGCGGCCAGACCTACCTGCCGCTGCGCGTCAACATGGCCGGCGTCATCCCCGTCATCTTCGCCGCCTCGGTGATGGCGATCCCGCCGACGATCGGCCAGCTGCTCGGCCAGAACCGCAACGACTTCGGCACCCACCTGGCCAACTTCTTCAGCCCCCAGGGGTGGCACTACATCGTCGGCGAGACGATCCTGATCGTGCTGTTCACCTACTTCTACACCGCGGTCACCTTCAACCCCGTCGACCAGGCCGACAACCTGCGCAAGGCCGGCGGCTTCATCCCCGGGGTGAGACCCGGCCGGCCGACCGCCGAGTTCCTGGACCGCATCCTCGCCCGCCTCACGTTCCCGGGCGCCCTGTTCCTCGCCGCGATCGCGGCGCTGCCGACGATCCTCATCAACCAGACCTCCGCCAACTTCTTCTTCGGCGGAACCTCGATCCTGATCGTGATCGGGGTCGCCCTGGACACGATGAAGCAGCTGGAGGCGCAGCTGATGATGCGCAACTACGAAGGGTTCCTGAAGTAGGCACCCCTGTCGGGTTGGCCGGCCGGCCCGCGGCGCGGACGGCGCCCAGGGTCTGAGAATGCATGCCGTGTCAAGCGGACGCCTTCTTAACCCGACCGATACAGTCCTGTCCCCATGGCCAACCAACTGAACCTGATCCTCTTCGGACCGCCCGGGGCGGGCAAGGGGACGCAGGCCGAGCGCCTGCGCGGCGACTTCCAGCTGCCCTACATCGCGACGGGCGACATGCTGCGCGCCAACGTCAAGGGCGAGACCGAGTTGGGACGCAAGGCCAAGGAGTTCATGGACGCGGGCGACCTCGTGCCCGACGACCTGATCGTCGCGATGGCGCAGGATCGCCTGGAGCGCGACGACGCCCAGGACGGCTTCATCCTCGACGGTTTTCCGCGCACGATCGAGCAGGCCGACGCGCTGGCGGGGATGCTCTCGGGCCTGGATCGCCGGGTCACCGCCGCGCTGCTCATCGACGTGCCCGACGAGGAGGTCATCCGCCGCCTGTCGGGCCGCCGGGTGTGCGTCAAGGCGGGCCACAACTATCACGTCAGCTTCGATCCGCCCAAGCTCGCCGACGTCTGCGATCAAGACGGCTCGCGGTTGATCCAGCGCGACGACGACAAGCCAGAGGTGATCGAGCATCGGCTGTCGGTCTACCACGAGAAGACCAAGCCACTGATCGACTACTACGACCAGCAGGGGTTGATGCGCCGCATCGACGGCACCCGTCCCCCCGCCGATGTCCACGATCACGTCCGGGCGGTGATCGCGACACTGCGCCTGGAAGAGGACGTCTAGTAGTTGGCACGCGGCCCCCGCGCGCACTAGCCTCAGCTTCCATGATCATCAAGAAGACCCCCGAGGAGATCGACCGCATGGCGGCGGCCGGTGCGGTCCTCGTGAAGACGATGAACCTGCTGGCGGGCAAGATCCGTCCCGGGGTGACGACGTCAGAGCTCGACGAGGCCGCCGAGCGGTTCATCCGCTCCCAGGGCGGGGTTCCCGCGTTCAAGGGCTACCGCGGCTTTCCGGGTTCGATCTGCGCCTCGCCCAACTCGATGATCGTGCACGGCATCCCCGGCGCCTACCGGCTGGCCAAGGGCGACATCCTGTCGGTCGACATCGGCGTGGTCCTCGACGGCTGGGTCGCCGACGCGGCGCGGACCTTCCCGGTCGGGCCGGTCTCGCCGGTCGCCCAGAAGCTGCTTGAGGTCACCCAGGAGTCGCTGATGCTCGCGGTGCCCGAGTGCCGAGCCGGCAACCGGCTCGGCGACATCGGCCACGCCGTGCAGGCCCATGTCGAGGCCGCCGGCCTGTCGGTGGTGCGCTCACTCGTCGGCCATGGCATCGGCCGCGAGATGCACGAGGACCCCCAGATCCCCAACTTCGGCCAGGCCGGCGCGGGGATCGCGCTCGAGGAGGGGATGGTGCTCGCGATCGAGCCGATGGTGACTGCCGGTCGCCACGCGATCCGCGTCGCCGACGACGGCTGGTCGATCTTCAGCCAGGACGACTCGCTCGCCGCCCACTTCGAGTTCACGATCGCGATCACCGGGGAGGGCCCCCGCGTGCTCACCCCGTGGCACGAGTCCCGGACTCCCGCCGCCGCAGCCGCCTGACGACCTGGCCATCCGGCCCTGGATTGTCGCCGCACTGACCGCTAACGTGGCGCGCCACGATGACCGCACTGTCTGAGTCAGACCCGACGCTCATCGCCTGCCCCGATCGGTCCTGGTACACCGATCCCGCGGTGCTGCGCGCCGAACTGGAGGGGATCTTCGCCCGTCGCTGGATCCTCGTGGGGCGCGGATCGGAGCTGCCCGAGCCCGGCGACTACATGACCCCCGAGGTCGGGGGGGAGAGCATCATCCTCGTCCGCCAGCCCGACGGGTCGGTGCGCGGCATGCTCAACGTCTGCCGCCACCGCGGAGCCCGGATCCTGCTCGACGAGCGCGGCAGCTGCCCGCGGATGATCCGCTGCCCCTACCACTCATGGTCCTACGGGCTGGACGGGATGCTGGTCGGCGCCCCGAACCTGCGGGAGTCGATCGGGCCCGCGCAGGCGCGGCTCGGCCTTCAGCAGGTGGCGGTCGCGGAGGTCCACGGCTGCCTGTGGGTCAACCTGGACCACGACCCTGAGGATTTCGACGCCGACATCGGCGCCCAGCTGCGCGAGCGGCTGGGCAGCGACGAGGCGCTCGCCGGCTGGGAGCTTGACCGGTTGGTCACCGGTCGCCAGATCCGCTACGAGGTGGCCGCCAACTGGAAGCTGATCGTCGAGAACTTCATGGAGTGCTACCACTGCTCCTCGATCCACCCCGAGCTGGTGGCCGTCGTCCCGGAGTTCCGAGGCGGCGTCGCCTCCCAGGCCCAGCCGACCGGGCACGGGTCCGCCCTCAACCCCGAGGCCGAGGGATTCACGGTCGACGGGCGCGCGGGCCTGGCGCCGCTGCCGGGCCTCGACGACCCCCAGCGGCGGTCCTACTTCGCGATCACGCTGCTTCCCAACGCGTTTCTCAACCTGTTTGACGACCACGTCGTCCTGCATCGGTTCACGCCGCTGGCCGTCGACCGCACCGAGGTCGTCTGCGACTGGCTGTTCGCGCCGGAGGCCCTCGCCGCGCAGCCGGAGATCGGTCCGACCGTCGAGCTGTTTGATCGCGTCAACCAGCAGGACTTCGAGGCCTGCGAGCGCTGCCAGCTGGGCGCCGCCAGCCGCATCTACGCCGACGACAACGTGCTCGTCCCGGCCGAGCACCACCTGCAGCGCCTGCACGACGTGGTCCGCGCCGCGCTCACCGGCGACTAGAGCCGACCGCCGCAGCGCAGAGCCGGCCGCCGCGGCGTCAATCGGCGGCGGCGAGCTCCGTCGCGCCCGGCGCGTGGCGGTAGAACTCAGCCTCAGACGGCGCCAGGGGCGTCGTCTCACGGATCAGGTCGGCGGCCTTCTCGGCGAGCATCGCCACCGGCGCGTAGATGTTGCCGTTGGTGACGTAGGGCATCGAGGAGGCGTCGACGACGCGCAGTCCCTGCACGCCGTGCACTCGCATCGTCGCCGGGTCGATCACGGCGTCCTCGCCGGTGCCCATCGCGCACGTGCATGACGGATGCAGGGCGGTCTCGGCGTCCCGGGCGACCCAGTCGAGGATCTGCTCGTCGGTGTCGACCTCCGGACCCGGCGACAGCTCACCGCCGTTGTACGGATCAAACGCCTGCTGGGTGAGGATCTCACGCGCGCAGTGGACGGCCTCGACCCATTCGCGGCGGTCCTGCTCGGTGGACAGGTAGTTGAAGCGCAGCGCCGGGTGCCGGCGCGGATCGGTGGAGACGATCTTGACCGAGCCGCGCGCGTCGGAGTACATCGGACCGACGTGGACCTGGTAGCCGTGCCCCTTGGGAGCCGTGCCGTCGTAGCGGACCGCGATCGGCAGGAAGTGGAACATGAGGTTCGGGTAGGCGACGTCGTCGTTGGAGCGGATGAACCCGCCGGACTCGAAGTGGTTGGTCGCGCCCGGGCCGCTGCGGAACAGCAGCCACTGCAGTCCGACGCCGGGGCGGTTGCGCAGCTTCATCGCCGGGGCGACCGACACCGGCAGCTTGGAGGCGTACTGGATATAGACCTCGAGGTGGTCCTGGAGGTTCTCACCGACGCCCGGCAGGTCGTGGACCGGCCGGACCCCGACCGTCTCCAGCTCGCGCGCGTTGCCGATCCCCGACAGCTGCAGCAGCTGCGGCGAGTTGATCGCACCGCCGCACAGGATCACCTCGCCGGCGTCGATCCTGGAGATCTGGCCCCGGCGGTCTGCGACCTCGACGCCGGTCGCCCGCTCGCCATCCATCAGGACCCGAGTGACCAGCGAGCGCGTGCGGACCTCGAGGTTGGGGCGTGACATCGCCGGGTGCAGCCAGGCACGCGCCGCGCTGAGGCGGTGGCCGCGGAAGATCGTGCGGTCAAACGCGGCGAAGCCCTCCTGGCGGTAGCCGTTGACGTCGTCGGTGAGCGGATGTCCGGCCTGCTGGACGGCCTTGAAGAACGCCTGGCACAGCGGGTTGATCGCCGGCCCGCGCTCCAGCAGCTGGGGGCCGTCGGCACCGCGCCACTCGTCGGCGCCGGCCAGGCAGGTCTCCATCTTCTTGAAGTACGGCAGGCAGTGCGCGTAGTCCCAGCTCTCCATGCCCGGGTCCGCGCCCCAGCGCTCGTAGTCCAGCGGGTTGCCGCGCTGGAAGATCATCCCGTTGATCGAGCTCGAGCCGCCGAGCACCTTGCCTCGGGCGTGGTAGACGCGCCGGTCGTGCATGAAGGGCTCGGGCTCGGACTCGTACTTCCAGTCATAGAAGCGGTTGCCGATCGGGAACGACAGGGCGGCCGGCATGTGGATGTAGAGGTCCCACAGCGAATCGGACCGGCCCGCCTCCAGGACGAGCACCCGCGTCGACGGGTCCTCGCTCAGCCGAGCGGCAAGAATGGAGCCGGCGGAGCCACCACCGACGATCACCACGTCGTAGCTCACCGCGCCAACCTACCACCGGACCGGCCGCTGCGCGAGCCCTTGGCCGGGGGATTGTCCGCGATTGACGGTTCTGATGGGCGTCTGATATATCAGCAGGCGTGAGCGGCGGGAGCTCCCAGCGCGTGGTGATCATCGGTGCCGGCATCGCCGGCAACAGCCTCGCTTACCACCTCACCCGGCTCGGGGTCGGCGAGGTCACGATGGTCGACAAGGGAACGCTGCCCAGACCGGGCGGCTCGACCGGTCATGCCTCGAACTTCATCTTCCCGGTCGACCACACCAAGGTCCTGACCGCCCTGATCGGCGACAGCCTGCGCCAGTACGCCGAGCTTGGCGTGTTCACCCAGTCGGGCGGGATCGAGGTCGCCCGCGGCGAGGCGCGCCTGCAGGAGCTGCACCGGCGGATCGCCTCCGGTGGCGCCTGGGGGGTGGAGCCGCTGTCGCTGATCAGCCCGGCGGAGATCAAGCGCCTGGTCCCGTTCATCGACGAATCCGAGCTCCTCGGCGGCTTCTACTCCCCCGGGGCCGGCGTCGTCGACTCGGTGCAGGCCGCCACGATCATGCGCGAGCGCGCCGTCGCGGCCGGCGTGACGGTGATGGACGGCACCGAGGTCCTCGGCCTGACCGTGCAGGGTGGACGCGTGCGCGCGGTGCAGACCTCAGGCGGCGAGCTGGCCGCCGACCGCGTCGTCATCGCCGGCGGCGCGTGGTCGCCGAGCCTCGCGCGGATGGCCGGCGCGAAGATCGCGCTCACGCCGATGATCCACCAGATGGTCGAGGTCGGACCGGTGCCGCGCTTCGCCGATCCGCAGCAGCTGATCGAATGGCCGATCGTCCGGGACATGGACTCGGGCATGTACGAGCATCAGAAGTGGGACGGTCTGCACGTCGGCTCCTATGCCCACCGCCCGATCGCGCTCGCCGCCGAGGAGATCCCCTCGATCGAGGAGTCCGAGCTGTCGCCGACCGAGATGCCGTTCACCGAGAGCGACTTCGCGCCGCAGATGGCGACCGCTCGCCGGCTCATGCCCGAGCTGCTCGGCGAGGGCTCGGCGCCGGTGCGCTACGCCATCAACGGCGTACTGTCGGTCACCTTCGACGGGCTGCCGCTGCTCGGCGAGACGCCCGAGGTCAAGGGTCTGTGGTCGATGGCCGCGGTCTGGGTCCGGGAGGGACCGGCGGTCGGCAAGACGATCGCCGAGCTGATGGTGCACGGCGACTCCGAAATCGATGTCCACGCGTGCGACATCGCACGCGCCCATCCGCATCAGCGCTCGCGCGCCCACGTCGTCGCCCGCGCCAGCGAGGGCTTCAACAAGATGTACGGGATCGTGCACCCCGGCGAGCAGTGGGGGTCTGACCGCGGCGTCCGGCTGTCGCCGTTTCACGAGCGCGAGCGCGCGCTCGGGGCGGTGTTCGTCGAGACCGCAGGTTGGGAGCGGCCCAACTGGTATGAGTCAAACGCGCCGCTGCTGGAGGAATACCACGACCGGATCCCACGTCGCGAGGCCGAATGGGACGCGCGCTGGTGGTCGCCGATCATCAACGCCGAGCATCTGGCGATGCGCGACCGCGCGGCGGCCGTCGACCTCACCGCGTTCTGCGTCTTCGACGTCACCGGCCCCGGCGCGCTGGACGCCGTGCAGCGGATCGCCATGCGCCAATGCGACGTCGCGGTCGGGCGGGTCGTCTACACCCCGGTGCTCACCCCCGGCGGCGGCTTCCGCGCCGACCTGACGATCATGCGGCTCGCCGACGATGTCTTCCGAGTCGTCACCGGTGCGGCGCACGGGATGGCCGACCTGAAGTGGTTCTCCGATCACCTGCCGCAGGACGGCTCGGCGCAGATCAGCGATCAGACCGACGCGTGGACGACGCTCGGGCTGTGGGGGCCCCGCGCCCGGGACATCCTGTCCTCGCTGACCGCCGACGACGTCTCCCATGAGGGGCTGGGCTTCGGTCGCTGCCGCTGGATCGAGATCGGCTCGCTGCCGGTGCTCGCCTCGCGCATCTCCTACGTCGGTGAGCTCGGCTGGGAGCTCTACGTCGGGATCGAGCAGGGCGCGCGGCTGTGGGACATGGTGTTCGAGGCCGGCGAGCCGCACGGTCTGATCCCCGCGGGGATCGGGGTCTACAACACGACCGGGCGCCTGGAGAAGTGCTATCGCGCCTACGGGGCCGAGCTCGACGAGGAGTACACCGTCGTTGAGGCCGGCATGGCGTGGGGCCCGGTCAAGGCGCCTGACTTCATCGGCAAGGCCGCCCATGTCGCCCATCGCGAGGCCGAGCCGGCGGCGGTGATGTGCGCGTTGACCGTCGATGACCACACCTCCGCCGATGGGGTCAAGCGCTACATGCTCGGTCACGAGCCGATCCTCACCCGCGACGGGGCACCGCTCACCGATGCCCGGGGCCGGCGCTCCTATGTGACCAGCGCGGGCTCGGGTCCGTCGCTGGGTGCCTACATCCTGATGGGCTACCTGCCGCCCGAGCAGGCGGTGGTCGGCACCGAGCTGTCGGTGCTGTACATGGGCCAGCGCTACCCGGTGACCGTGCGCAGCGTCGACTCGACGCCGCTGCTGGATCCCGACAACGCGCGCGTGCGCCGCTGACCGCGAGGGCTCGCCCGGCGCTGCGACGGTGGGCGCGTCAGCCGCCGGCGACCGCTCGGACCGGGCGGCAGGGGGTCCCGACACACAGCTGGCCGGCGGGCAGCGAGCGCGTGACGACGCTGCCGGCGCCGACGACACACCCGGCGCCGACGGTCACCCCGGGGCAGACGATCACCCCGGCGGCCAGCCACGCCCCGTCCTCGACGGTCACCGGCGCGGCGGTCTCGGTTCCGCGGGCACGCTCGTCCGGGTCCAGCGGGTGCAGCGCGGTGATGAGCTGCACGCGGGGGCCGATCTGGACGTCGTCGCCGATCACGACGGGCGCGGCGTCGAGCACGACCAGGCCGTAGTTGACAAACGTGCGCTGCCCGATCGCGATCATCGCCCCGTAGTCGCACTCAAACGGCGACATGACCACGGTGCCCTCACCGCGCGCTCCCAGCATCTCGTCCAGCACCGCCCGACGCTCCGCGTCGGCAGCGAACGCCAGCCCGTTGTAGCGCTCACACAGCAGCCGGCAGGCGGCGCGCTGGGCCAACAGCTCCGGATCGCCCGCGTCGTAGGGATCGCCGCGCAGCATCCGCGTGCGGGCGGAGTCGTGTCCCACGACAGATATATTACGAGCACCGCCGGACTGCTCAGCCGAGCGGGCCGGTGAGCCGCCCAGCCGCCGATCGAGTCCCCCCGGATGTCATCTCCCGAGAGTCGCGCCGTGCCGCCGCCGGCGCTGCTCGCCGACCGTGCCTACGCGGGTCTGCGAGAGCGGATCGTGACGCTGCAGATCAAGCCCGGCGACCCGATCGACGAGGACCAGGTCAGCCGCGAGCTCGGGATGGGCCGCACGCCGGTGCGAGAGGCGATCAAGCGGCTGGCGCTGGAGAAGCTCGTCACCGTCTTCCCGCGGCGCGGCACGTTTGCCAGCGACATCAACATCACCGACCTGGCCCACATCAGCGATGTGCGGATCCTCGTCGAGGGGCATGCGGCCCAGCGTGCGGCGCAGCGCCTCACCGAGTCCGAGCGCGCCGAGCTGATCGCGCTGCTCGATGAAGTGAAGGACGGCGCCGCCGGCGAGGACCGCCGGGCGCTGATGGATCTCGACGGGCGCGTGCATCGCTTCATCTATCGCTGCGCCGACAATCCCTACCTCGCCGAGACCTGCGATCGCTACTTCAACCTGTCGCTGCGGATCTGGTACCTGGCGCTTGACCGGATGCCGGGTCTGCCCGGCCACGTCGGCGGTCATCACGAGGTGCTCACGGCGATCGCGGCCGGCGATCCGGCGCGGGCCGGAGCGCTGCTCGGCGAGCACATCCGGTCCTTCGAGCGGTCGATCCGCGCCGTGCTCTGAGCGGCGGTCTCGCGGGTGCAGAGACCGACCGTCACCCGCCGGGGTGGGGGAACAGCACGACGGTCTGCAGCTCGGTGAAGGTCTGCATGACGTGGTTGCCGCCGACCCGGCCCAGGCCGCTGTCGGAGCCGGCGCGGCCGCCGAAGGGAAGCTGGGACTCCCAGTAGTTGGTCGACTGGTTGACGTTGACCCAGCCGCTGCGCACCTGCTCGGCGAACGCCAATCCCGCCGCCAGGTCGGCGGTGAAGATCGCCGCCAGCAGGCCGTAGGGGGAGGCGTTGGTCAGCGCGATCGCGTCCGCCAGCGAGTCGATCGACACGATCGGCGCGATCGGCCCGAACGTCTCCTCGGTCACGGCCAGCGCGTCGCGCGGGACGTCGGCGAGGATCGTCGGCTGCCAGTACAGGTCAGTCCCCATCCCGGTCTGCCGCCCCCCGCCGCAGACCAGCCGCGCGCCGCGCGCGACCGCGTCGGCGACGTGGGCGTCCATCTTGGCCGCGACCGTCTCGTTGTTGAGCGGCCCCATCGTCGTCTGCGCCTCCCATGGGTCGCCGAGCACGATCTCCTGCGCCACGCGCTCGGCCAGCCGCTCCGCGAACGCGCCGGCGACGTCACGGTGCACGAGCAGCCGCTCACCCGCGGTGCAGCTCTGCCCGGCGCACAGAAAGCACGCCGACAGCGCCGCCTCCACGGCCGCCTCCAGATCGGCGTCGGCGAGCACGACCAGCGGTCCGTTGCCCCCCATCTCCAGCAGCGCGGGCTTGCCCGCGGCGGCCGCCGCGACCGAGCGGCCGGTCGCGGTGGAGCCGATGAACGCGGCGCCGTCGGTGCCGGGATGGCGGGCGATCTCGTCGCCGACGACCGCACCCGGCCCGGTGACGAGGTTCAGCACCCCCGCCGGCAGGCCGGCGTCGGCGACACACGCGGCGAGCGCGGCGGCACAGACCGAGGTCGAGGGCGCCGGCGTCCAGACGACCGTGTTCCCACAGGCGAGGGCCGGCGCGATCAGCTCGGCGGGCATCGTGTAGGGCCAGTTCCACGGGCTGATCACCGCGACGACGCCGCGCGGGCGGCGCACGAGCATGACCCGCGCGCCGGGGGAGACCGAGCTGGGCAGCTCGCCACCGAGCCGCTTGGCGTCCTCGGCCGCCATCCGCCAGTACTCGGTCAGCTCGTCGACCTCGTCGTAGGCCTCGGCGTGCAGCGGCTTGCCCTGATCGAGCGTCAGCAGCCGCGCGAGCGCGTCGCGGCGCTCGACGATCAGGTCGGCGACGGCGTGCATCTGCGCGGCACGCTCAAACGGCGTCAGCGCCGCCCATCCGGGCGCGGCCGCCCGGGCCGCCGCGATCGCCCGCCGGGCGTCGTCGCGGTCGCCCTGGGCGACGGTGCCGATCAGCTCGCCGGTCGCGGGGCTGAACGCCTGCGCCACATCGCCGCTCTGGGCGTCGCACCAGCGCCCGTCGATGTACATCTGCGTCGTCTCCACGGCCGCCTCGACAATCTCTTTGACACAGTTCGACAACTGATATATAACACCGCGATCGCGACCGTCGAGCCTTCATCTGGCATCGCCCCGGACTCCGACGAGCTGGCGGGCTTCGGATACCGCCAGGAGCTCGATCGCTCGCTGAACTCGTTCTCCTCGTTCGCGGCGGGCTTCAGCTACATCTCGATCCTCACCGGGGTCTTCGAGCTGTTCGGCTTCGGCTTTGCCAACGGCGGCCCGGCCGTGTGGTGGTCGTGGCTGATCGTCCTGGGCGGCCAGATGGCGGTCGCGTTGTGCTTTGCCGAGATGGCCGGCCAGTTCCCGCTCGCCGGCTCGGTCTATCAGTGGTCCAAGCGGATCGGCACTGACGGCCTGTCGTGGATGACGGGCTGGATCCTGATCATCGGCTCGATCGTGACCGTCGCCGCGGTCGCCGTCGGCTGGCAGGTCGTGCTGCCCCAGGTGAGCGTCCATCTGCAGTTCATCGGCTCGGCGGCCTCGGCCGGCACCTACTCCACGGCCGACGGCGCCAAGAACGCGCTGCTGCTGGGCGCGATCCTCGTGATCTTCGCGACGATCATCAACCTGCTCGGCGTGCGGGTGATGGCGTTCATCAACAACGTCGGCGTGATCGCCGAGCTGATCGGCTGCTCGATCCTCGTGATCCTGCTCATCTTCCACTTCCACCGCGGGCCGGGGGTCGTCGGCAACACGCTGCACACCGGCGCCGGCCACTCGTGGGGCTACTTCGGCGCGTTCCTGATCGCCGGGATCATGAGCGCCTACGTGATGTACGGATTCGACACCGCGGGCACGCTCGCCGAGGAGACCAACGATCCCCGGCGCAGCGCGCCGCCGGCGCTGATCCGCGCGCTCGCCGCCTCGGCGACGCTCGGCGGTCTGCTGATCCTGTTCGCCGTGATGGTGGTGAAGAACATCCACGATCCGAACATCGGCCTGCTCGGACTGCCCTACATCATCAAGCAGGCGCTGGGCAACACGACCGGCAACGTCTTCCTCGTCGACTCGGGGCTCGCGATCACCGTCTGCACGCTCGCGGTCGTCACCGCCTGCATCCGGATGCTGTTCTCGATGGCGCGCGACGGCCGGCTGCCGTTCGGCTCGGCGATCGCGCACGTGTCGGGGACCCGGCGCGTCCCGATCGTGCCCGCGCTCTTCGTCGGTGCGTGCTCGCTGATCCTGCTCGTGCTCAACGTCGCCAACCAGCATGCGTTCCTCACCCTCACCTCGGTGGCGATCATCATGTTCTACCTGCCCTACCTCGCCGTCACCGGCTCGATGCTCGTCCGTCGCCTGCGCGGTGAGTGGCCCCGGCCCGAGCACGGCCCGTACTTCAACATGGGCCGCTGGGGGCTGCCGGTCAACATCCTCGCGGTCGTCTACGGGACGCTCGTCGCGTTTGAGATCGCCTGGCCGCGCGCCGCCGTCTACGGCACCGGCGCCTACCGCTTCGGCGCCTACATCTTCGTCGGCGCGTCGGCCATCGTCGGCGGCGCCTATTATCTGCTCGTCCAGCGGCACAAGAGCGACGCGATCCTCGAGTCCCACCGCGCCGACGTCGCACCCGGCTCGCCGCGGGTGATGGGGGAGATGGCGCCCTAACCGGTCCGGGCGGGAAGGTTTTCCGTTCCGCCCATAGACGGTGCTAGCATCCCGCGGTGCGCCCGCAGCGGGTCCGTCCACCGCCGCGTGTGCCCTTCGTCAGTTGTAGCGGCGACCGTACCGGTCGCCAGAGCTTCGGCGAGGACCCACAACCACAAAGTTTTTCCCACTGAGAGTGAATCCAGCGTGAAGGTACGTCCCTCGGTCAAGCCGATGTGCGAGAAGTGCAAGATCATCCGCCGCCATGGTCGGGTGCTCGTGATCTGTTCCAACCCCCGTCACAAGCAGCGGCAGGGCTAGCCGCCCGAGGAGCCACATGGCGCGAATCTCCGGGGTCAACATCCCCCTCAACAAGCGGGTCGAGATCGGCCTCACATACATCTACGGCATCGGTCGGTCGACCTCCAACGAACTGCTCGCCAAGCTCGGCATCGAGCCCGACCGCAAGGTGCGGGACCTGACCGAGGAGGAAGTGGTCAAGCTGCGCGACCTGATCGACTCCGACGTCATCGTCGAGGGCGATCTGCGGCGTGAGCGCTCCCAGAGCATCAAGCGCCTGCAGGAGATCGGCTGCTACCGGGGCCTGCGCCACCGCCGCGGCCTGCCGGTGCGCGGCCAGAAGACCAAGACCAATGCCCGCACCCGGAAGGGGCCCAAGCGCATGCAGGTCGCCGGCAAGAAGAAGGCGGGCAAGAAGTAGACCATGCCCGCTCCTCGTCGACCACAGCGCGGCCGTCGCCGCGTCCGCAAGAACATCCCGATCGGTCAGGCTCACATCAAGACGTCGTTCAACAACACGATCGTCTCGCTGACCGACCGCGAGGGCAACGTCATCGCCTGGGAGTCGGCCGGTGGCGCGGGCTTCAAGGGCTCGCGCAAGTCCACGCCGTTCGCCGCCCAGGTGACCGCCGACGCCGCCGCCCGCAAGGGCATCGAGCACGGCCTGCAGAAGGTCGAGGTCTTCGTCAAGGGTCCCGGCTCCGGCCGCGAGACCGCGATCCGTTCGCTGCAGGCCGCCGGCCTGGAGGTCACCGGCGTCAAGGACGTCACCCCCCAGGCCCACAACGGCTGCCGACCCCGAAAGCGCAGGCGCGTCTAGTCATGGCTCGAGATACCTCACCCCAGTGCAAGCAGTGCCGCCGCGAGGGCCAGAAGCTGTTCCTCAAGGGCGAGCGCTGCCTCACCGACAAGTGCGGCGTCGAGCGACGCTCCTACCCGCCGGGCGATCACGGCCGCGGGCGCCAGAAGCAGTCCGAGTACCGCGTCCAGCTGCGTGAGAAGCAGAAGGCCAAGCGCTACTACGGCGTGCTGGAGAGCCAGTTCCGGATCTACTACGGCAAGGCCTCGCGCCAGTCGGGCGTCACCGGCGAGAACCTGCTGCGGATGCTCGAGTGCCGCTTTGACAACGTGCTCGTGCGCCTCGGCTTCGCCGCCTCGCGCCGGCAGGCCCGCCAGCTGATCCTGCACGGCCACTGGACGATCAACGGACGCCGGGTGAACATCCCCAGCTACCAGCTGCGCGACAACGATGTGATCGCGATTCATGCGAAATCCTCCGCCGACCAGGTGATCCGCGATGCGACCGAGCTGACCGGCCAGGTGCCGGCGTGGCTGCAGGCCGATTACGACTCGCTGACGGCGAAGGTGCTCCGCAAGCCCGAGCGGCGGGAGATCGCCGCGCCGGTCCAGGAGCAGCTGATCGTCGAGCTGTACTCCAAGTAGACGTTTTTGACGGTCGCGCGGGGGCGGAAGGCCCCGCGGCGGCTGATGACAACCCGTCGCCCTCGCCCGGCGGCCTTTCAAAGCAACGATGTGAGGACGTGTGATGCTCGACTTCCAAGTGCCCCGAATCTCCGCCGAGTCGGCCGACGACACGCGCGGGTCGTTCACGATCGAGCCGCTCGATCGGGGATTCGGCTACACCTTCGGCAACTCGCTGCGCCGCGTACTGCTCTCGTCCCTGGCCGGCGCCGCCGTCACCAGCGTTCGCATCGAGGGTGTCGCGCACGAGTTCTCCACCATCCAGGGCGTCAAGGAGGATGTCACCGACATCGTCCTGAACCTCAAGGGCGTCGTCTGCCGGATGCACTCCGACGCGACCGAGATCGAGGCCCCGCTGGTCGTCACCGGCCCCGGTGACATCACCGCCAAGGACATCGATCTGCCGTCCGGCGTGGAGATCCTCAACCCCGACGCGCACATCGCGACGCTGGAGAAGAAGACCAAGCTCGAGGTGTACCTGACGATCGGCCGCGGCCGCGGCTACCGCCCCGCGGAGGAGAACAAGTCCCCCGATCAGCCGATCGGCGTGATTCCGATCGACTCGATCTTCTCCCCGGTCCGGCGCGTCGCCTACAACGTGGAGCAGGCCCGCGTCGGTCAGAAGACCGACTTCGACAAGCTGACGCTCGACATCGAGACCGATGGGTCGATCGATCCCCACGCCGCGCTGCGTGAGGCGGCCGAGATCCTCATCTCCCAGCTGGCGATCTTCACCGACGCCGACCGCGTGGTCGAGTTGCGTGACGTCACCTCGGGCGCGGCGCTGGACGCCGGCCTGGTCGGGGGTGGACAGGTCGGCTCCACTCAGCGGCCCCCCAACGCGATGGACGACATCCTGATCGAGGAGCTCGAGCTCGGCGTGCGGTCCTACAACTGCCTCAAGCGAGCCGGTATCCAGACGGTCGGCGATCTCGTCTCCAAGACCGAGGGCGAGCTCAACGCGATCCCGAACTTCGGCAAGAAGTCGATCGACGAGGTCATCGAGACCCTCCACGCGCGGGGGCTGGGCCTCCGCGACGAGTAGGCTCTCAGGGCCCGGTCTCTTCGAGGAACACGTCATGCGCCATCAGCGTCAGCGATATCAGCTCAGCCGCACGTCGGCCCACCGCAAGTCCCTGCTCATGAACCTCAGCAAGGAGGTCATCGAGCACGAGCGGATCCAGACCACCCAGGCCAAGGCCAAGGCGGTCAAGCCCGAGGTCGAGAAGCTCATCACCCTGGCCAAGCGCGGCGACCTGCACGCGCGCCGCCAGGCCCTGTCGGCACTCGGTCAGGACAAGTTCACCGTCTACAAGCTGTTCGAGGAGATCGCGCCGCGCTACACCGAGCGGCCGGGCGGCTACACCCGCATCCTCAAGCTGGGCCCGCGGCGGTCGGATTCGACCGAGATGGTCCTGCTCGAGCTCGTCTGACCGCGGCGATGGGCGACGGCGCGGCCGAGGCCGAGCCGGCCGCTCGGCTGCTGATCGAGTACGACGGAACCGAGTTCTCCGGCTGGGCCCGCCAGCCCGGCCGCCGGACGATCGAGGCCGAGCTCGAGCGCGCGCTGACCGTCGTCCTGCGACGCGACCGCGTCGCGCTCGCCGTGGCCGGTCGCACCGACGCCGGCGTGCACGCGCTGGGGCAGGTCGTCAGCTACGCCGGGCCGCCGGTGGCGCCCGGCGCGCTCAACGCCCTGTTGCCCTACGACGTCGCGGTGCGGGCGTGCGAACCCGCCCCGCCCGGTTTCTCCGCCCGCCACGACGCGACCAGCCGTGCCTACCGCTACCGGCTGCTCACCCGGCGGTCACGCAGCCCGTTTGAGCGCCGCGGGGCGCTGCACTGGCCCCACCGCCTGGACGTCGACGCCCTGCGCGAGTGCGCCGCGCTGCTGCCCGGCCGCCACGACTTCACCGCCTTCACCCCCAGCGAGACCGCCCACGTCCGCTTCGAGCGCGACGTCCGTGAGGCGCGGTGGGAGCCTGACCCCGGTCACCCGGAGCGGCTGGACTTCGTGATCGAGGCCGACGCGTTCATGCGCCGCATGGTCCGGGTGCTCGTCGGCACGATGCTCGAGGTCGCCCGGGGCCGGAGCACCCCAGAGCAGTTCGAGGCCCTGCTGCGCGGGCGTCCCCGCGCCGAGGCGGGCACGACCGCTCCGCCGCACGGCCTGACGCTGATCGGGGTCGGCTACGACGGACGGTCCGTACTGCGTGACGGCCCGGACTAAAGCGATCCGCCATCACGTGGACGAATGTTCGATAGCCATCAAACCTACCTAAACCTACAATTGCTCCTAGTTGGGGCGCAGAGCATGCCGGGGCCGTCAGGGATGGGTTGGATCCGGCCGGGGCGGGCCGGATCCGACCTTCCCCGCGCATAGCATGGACTCAGACGCATGCGCGTGCTGCTGACCAACGACGACGGGATCGAGGCCGCCGGCCTCCAGGCGCTGCGCCGCGCCCTGATCGCCCTACCGGACGTGCGTCTGGAGGTGATCGCGCCCGACGGCAACCGGTCGGCGACCGCGCGCTCGATCACGACGCGCCGCCCGCTGTCGGTGCGGGAGATCGCGTTTGAGGACGGCACGGTCGGTTACGCGACCGACGGCACCCCCGTCGACTGCGTGCGCCTGGGCAACCTCGGGCTGATCGACGGCTTCCGCGCCGAGCTGGTCGTCGCGGGGATCAACCACGGCTCAAACCTCGGCGACGACGTCACCTACTCCGGCACGGTGGCGGCCGCGCTGGAGGCGATCGTGCTCGGGCTGCCCGGGATCGCGGTCTCCCAGCAGTCGCGCGCCCGCGAGTTCGATTTTCGCGGCGGGGCCGATTTCGACTTCACGGCGGCGGCGGCGTTCACTGCGCGGGTCGTCGCCCAGCTGGCCGACGTGGGCCTGCCGCCGGGCACGTTGCTCAATGTCAACGTGCCCGGAGTCCAGCCCGAGGCGGTGCAGGTCGTGCGGCTGGGCAAGCGCGTCTACAGCGACGAGCTCAGTCTGGTGCAGCAGGATGATGGCGGTCGTCGCTACTGGATCTACGGCGAGGCAGGGCGGTCCGAAGACGAGACCGGAACCGACCTGGCGGCGATCGCCGCGGGCGCGATCGCCGTCACCCCGCTGCACTTCGACCTCACCGACGTCGCCGGGATGGACGCCCTGGCCCGGGCTGATCTGGCGTCGCTGCTGGCGCCGGCCGCCGAGGAGGTGGGGGAGCACTGAGCCGGGCCACGCGTTCGGCCGGCGAGGATCCGGAGGCGAGGGCGGCGGCGCTGCGCGCCCAGCTGGAGTACCACGGTCACCGCTACTACGTCCTTGACGATCCTGAGATCGGCGATGACGTCTACGACGCGCTGCTCGACGAGCTGCGCGACCTCGAGGCCGCCCACCCCGAGCTGCTGACCCCCGACTCCCCGACCCAGCGGACCGGCGGCGCGCCGGTCTCTGACCTGGTCAAGGTCCGCCATCCCGTGCCGATGCTGTCGCTCGCCAATGTCCGCTCGGCGCCGGAGCTGCAGGCGTGGATCGGCCGGATGCGCAACCACCTGGCCCGGGAGGCGATCGAGGATCCCCGCTTTGAGTTCGTCGCCGAGCCCAAGATCGACGGGCTGGCGATGTCGCTGCTGTACCGCGACGGCGTGTTTGAGCAGGGCGCGACGCGCGGGGACGGCGAGGTCGGCGAGGACGTGACCCACAACATCCGCACGATCGGTTCGGTGCCGTTGCGCCTGGAGATGGACGATCCGCCGGCGCTGCTGGAGGTGCGTGGCGAGGTCTACATGTCGCTGCCGGACTTCGCCGCGCTCAACGAGCGCCGCGCCGAGGCGGGCCTGTCGACCTTCATGAACCCACGCAACTCGGCAGCGGGGACGATCCGCCAGCTCGATCCCAAGCTCGCCGCCGAGCGCCCGCTGTCGTTCTGGGCCTACCAGATCGGCACGACGGAGGGGATCTCCTTCGACAGCCACTGGGATGCGCTGGAGTGGCTGCGCGCCCATCGCTTCCCCGTGCATCCGGATATCCGAAAGCTCCAGACCGAGGAGGAGGTGGTGGAGCGCTGCCGCGTCTGGGAGGAGCGCCGCGGCTCGCTGGACTTCGAGATCGACGGGGTTGTGGTGAAGGTGAGCCAATATGCGCTGCAGCGCCGGCTCGGCGTGGTCGGGCGCGATCCGCGGTGGGCGGTCGCCTGGAAGTTCCCGCCGACGACAGCCGCCACCCGGCTGCGCGAGATCGGCTGGAATCCCGGGAAGTTCGGTGATCTGCATCCCTACGCGATGCTCGAGCCCGTGCAGGTGGGCGGGGTGACGATCAAGATGGCCACCCTGCATAACGAGGAGGACCTCGCACGCAAGGACATCCGAGCCGGGGAGAAGGTGATCGTGCTGCGGGCCGGCGATGTCATCCCCCAGGTCCTCTCGCCCGCGCCCCATGTCGCCGAGCAGCCCGATCGCCCGCCGCCGTCGGCGCCGCCGCCGCGCTGCCCGGTGTGCGACACCCCGACGGTCAAGCCGGAGGGGTCGGTCTTCACCCGCTGCCCCAACCGCGACTGTCCGGGGCGCCGCTGGCAGCTGCTCAAGCACTTCGCGGGGGCGATGGACATCGACGGCCTGGGGGAGAAGCAGGTCGACCTGTTCATGCGACTGGGCTGGGTGCGGACCGCGGCCGACTTCTACCGGCTGACCGCCGAGCAGATCATGGAGCAGCCGGGGTTCGGCGCGGTCTCGGCCGAGAAGCTGATCACGGCGATCGAGGCCTCCAAGCGCCAGCCGTTCGGCCGCGTCCTGTTCGCAGCCGGGATCGAGGAGGTCGGCTTCGTCACCGGACGCAGCCTGGCCCAGCAGTTCCGCACGCTGGAGGCGCTGCTCGCCGCCGCGCCCGAGGCGATCGAGCAGACCCCGGGCGTCGGCCCCAAGATGGCCGTCGTGATTCATTCACAGCTGGCCGATCCCCAGATGCGATCGCTGCTGGGCGACCTGCGCGACGAGGGGCTGACCCTCGAGGAGGAGGGGCCGCCGCCCGGAGAGGGGCCGCTTGCCGACAAGACGCTCGTGCTCACCGGCACCCTGCCCGAGCTCACTCGCGAGCAGGCGACCGAGCGGATCGTCGGCGCCGGCGGACGGGTCACCGGCTCGGTGTCGAAGAAGACCGACTTCGTGGTCGCCGGCGACAGCGCCGGCTCCAAGCTCGCCCGGGCCGAGAAGCTCGGGGTCGCGGTGATCGACGAGGCAGGGCTGCTGGCACTGCTCGCCGGTGAGCTCGACCTGACCGCGGCGCAGGGAGACGGTCAGCCGTCATAGCGGGCGACCGCCACCTGCATGCGGTCCTGGATCGGGTGCGCGGCGTCGGGGATGACGCCGTTCATGAGAAACGCGTACGCGAGCGTGTCGCCGTTCTGAGCGCGGCAGTAGCCCACGACGTTTGAGACGTCGTGCAGCGTCCCCGTCTTGCCCCGACAGCGGCCCTGGGCGTAGGTGCCGCGGTTCTCGTCGATCAGCGTGCCGGACTCCCCGGCGACCGCCAGCGAGTCGGTGAACGTCGGGTCGTTGGCCATCTGAGACAGCAGCGAGACGACCTGCGCCGGGGTCGTCCGGTCATAGCGCGACAGCCCCGACCCGTCGTCGAGGCGGGGGTCGATGTGAAAGCTGGCGGCCATCTGCGACCGAACCACGGCGGCACCGGCCGCCGTCGTGCCTCCGGTGCCGAAGCGCGCGCCGATGTCCTTGAGCAACATCTCGGCGAAGAAGTTGTCAGACGGCGCGTTGGTCAGCGCGATCAACGTGCTCATCGGCGGTGAGGCCACGCTTGAGAGCAGCACCGCGTCGCCCGGGGTGCGTCCGACGCGGACCGTGGCGGGGCGGGCGACCCGGATGCCCGCGGCGCGCAGCGCGCGGACGAGCTGGTCGCCGGCCTGCACGGCGGGGTGGGCGTAGTACACGGCGCCGTCGGAGTCGGCCCAATCGCGGTTGAACGCCAGGGCGCTGAGCGCGCCCTCGACCTCGATCGACGGCCGGTTGCCGGTGGCCGGGGTGCCGCGGTCGGCGTCAAACCGGGTCTCGTCGGCGACGATCGGCCCGTCGACGGCGCGGATGCCCCGGCGCCGCAGGCCCGCCACCAGCGCCTGGACGGTCGCCCCGGTCCCGTAGCTGATCCGGTCAAAGGCCGCCGTGCCGAACGTCGGATCACCGCCACCGAGCAGATACAGGTCGCCGTCCCAGGCCGAGCCCCGCTGTTGACCGGTCCCCAGCAGTGACGTCGTGAGCTCGCCGTCGGCTCCGAAGCGGGCGAGCGCCGTGGTCGTCGTGTAGAGCTTCTCCACCGAGGCCGGCAGTCGCGCGACGGTCGCGTCATGGGCGTACAGCGTCTGATCGGTGTTGAGGTCGACGACCTCGGCGCCGCTGTCGGCGCCGGCCTGGCGCATCCCCGTGTTCAGCGTGCGCGTGAGCCGCGCCGCGGCGGGACCGGAGCCGGCGCCCGCCAGGCCCCCGGCGCCGGCGGCGAGCGCCGTGGGGGACAGGCCGAGGGCGAGGCCGAGCCCGACTGAGAGCGTTGCGAGGACGGCACGCACTGACACCATGTGTAACCCATCAGACGCGGCGTCGCTGCGGTCAGCGGCCGAGGAATTCGCCCACCACTCTAGAATCTGAGAGACCATGGGGAAGGTGGTCACGCTCACGGATGGGAGCTCCCGGGCCCCGCGGCCACGCGGGGCTGGGTCGCGCGGGGCGGCGTCACGCCGGCGACGGCCCCCGTCCAAGACCGCGCTCGTGCTCGGCGGCGGCGGGCTCACCGGCGGCGTGTACGAGATCGGGGCATTGCGGGCCCTGGATCTGCTCTCGGTGCACCGAACCGTCAATCAGTTCGACATCTACGTCGGCACGAGCGCGGGGTCGTTCGTCGCCGCGGCGGTGGCCAACGGCGTCACTCCCGAGGAGATGATGCGCGCGATCGTCCACGAGCTGCCCAGCGCCTTCCCCGACGTGCGCGCCGGGTCGCTGCTGCAGCCCAACTATCGCGAGTTCATCAGCCGCGGACTGAAGTTCCCGTTCCGACTCGCGGGGCTGGCCCGGACCCTCGCCCGTGACCTGGGGCAGGTCTCGGCGGTCGACATCGTGCTCGGGCTCGCCGAGGCGCTGCCCACCGGTCTGTATTCGGGAGAGGGACTGGAGCGCTACGTGCGGACGATCCTCGCCGACTCAGACCCCGCGCACCCACGGACCAACGACTTCCGCCAGTTGCGGGCCGAGCTGTACCTGGCGGCGACCGACCTGGACTCCTGCGAGCGGGTCGTGTTCGGCGCCGCCGGGCTCGATCACGTGCCGATCTCCCGGGCGGTGCAGGCGTCGAGTGCGCTGCCGATGGTCTACAAGCCGGTCGAGATCGACGGCCGGGAGTACGTCGACGGCGGCTTGGTGTCGACGACCAATCTCGATATCGCGGTGGAGGCCGGCGCCAAGTTCATCGTCGTCGTCAATCCGCTCGTGCCCTATATCAACGACCTCGGGGCCGCCGGCGGGGGATCGGTCACGGGAATGCTTCGAACGCGACCGCGGCGGGTGTCGGATATGGGCTTTCCCCAGATCGGCTATCAGGCGTTCAAGCTGCTTGCCCACCAGCGCCTGCACGAACTCGCGCGCCGCTGGGAGGAGCGCTACCCGGGCGTCGACATCATCCTCATCGAGCCCGATGCCGCCGATGAGCTGATGTTCCGCACCAACGTGATGAACTTCACGTCCCGGGTCGACGTCGCACGCCACGGGTTTGAGTCGGTGACGCTGCACCTGGCCGATGAATATGGGCACTTCAAGGAGATCTGCGCACGTCACGGGATCCAGATCTCGGCCACGCGGGTCCGCGACGTCGTGCGCCACTTCGAGTCAGAGCCCAGGGCGACCGGCGCGTGGCGCACGATCCTCGAGCAGACGACCTCGTCGCTGCTGCGCCAGTCAGCGGCGCGCTGAGCGGTCGCTGACGCCGCTCCCGCGGCTGTCGATTTTCCGCCGGTCAGGCGCTCGCTGCCTGAACCGCGGAGGCCGAGCCCATGGGGGCCTCCCGGATGCTCGTGAGAAACAGGGTCTTGTCGATCTTCCCGTTGAAGATGGGAACGCCCAGCTCAACGCATTTGACGATCACGTCCCGTCGCTCCAGTCCCGCTTCTTGGGCGAGCTCGCCGGGCGTCAGGTGATTGGCCATCGGGGGTCTCTCCTTTGCCGCTGATCGCTACAGGCCCCAAGTATGGCCTCTGCTCCGGATGCTGACAACGCCTCCTGGACGTAAGTTCACGCGCGGGCTGTGCTCTTGATCCGCTTTGCTGCGCTCTGCGAACACTTAACCAGCGCAGTCTGAGGCGCCGAGTCAGCGGTCAGTTTCAGTTGAGCGATCTGGTGGTAAACGGGAATAGCCGCAACCCGTCCAAGAGCAGGAGTCAGATGGAACTGACGCAGGGGTCTCGCGCGCTGTCTGAGGCGCGTGACGACGACGACGCACTCGTGGACGCCGCGCGTCACGGAGACGACCGGGCGTTCGAACGGCTCTACGCCCGGTATCGCGAGCGGATCCACGCCTACATCCTGAGCAGGGTCAAGGATCACGGCCGCTCCGAGGACATCGCCCAGGACGTCTTCATGTCGGCGCTGCGCCAGCTGCGGGCGTCTGACCAACCGATCATGTTCAAGCCGTGGCTGTACACGATCGCCCGGAACGCCTGCATCGACGAGTTCCGGCGGGGTCCCCGCGGCCGCGAGGTCCCGACCGAGTCCGACGAGGATCTGGGCGCCGGCGGGCGTGCTCGCCCATTGCTGTCGGCGGTGCCCACACCCACCTCCGCGGTGGAGTCCAAGCAGAGCCTGCACGATCTGCGTGGCGCGTTTGACGGCCTGTCAGAGAGCCAGCACCGTCTGCTCGTGCTGCGCGAGTTCGAGGGTCTGAGCTACGAGGAGATCGGCGAGCGGCTGGGTATGACCAAGCAGATGGTCGAGAGCGGCCTGTTCCGCGCCCGGCGCAAGCTCAGCGAGGAGTACGACGAGCTGGCCAGCGGTCGGCGCTGCGGACAGATCCAGACCGCGATCGACACCGGGACGCTGGTCAGCGCCCGCGGCCTGGGCATCAAGGACCGCCGACGCTATTCCCGCCATCTGGCGCACTGCCAGCCGTGCCGTCACCAGGCGATGATGGCCGGCGTCGACGGGTCGCTGCTCAAGCCGCGCCGCTCGATCGCGGCCAAGATCGCCGCGCTGCTGCCGTTCCCGCTGCTGCGCTGGCCCTGGCGCCACGGCGGCGGCACGGGGGGCGCCCGGGCTGGATCCTCGGCCGGCGGTCACCACGCGGCCGGCGGCGCGCTGCAGAGCGTGGCCTCGGCCGCCAGGCCCTCGGCGGCGGGCACCGCCACCGGCGCCGGCGTCAGCGCAG
>CAZZYU010000032.1:0-29103 GCA_964658375.1 uncultured Acetobacteraceae bacterium
AGATCGAGACGCCGTTTCTCACCCGCTCCACGCCCGAGGGCGCCCGGGACTTCCTCGTGCCCGCGCGGATGGCGCCGGGGTCCTTCTACGCGCTGCCGCAGTCCCCGCAGCTGTTCAAGCAGCTGCTGATGATCGGCGGGTTTGAGCGCTACTACCAGATCGTGCGCTGCTTTCGCGACGAGGACTCACGCGCGGACCGCATGTCGGAGTTCACCCAGCTCGACATCGAGATGGGCTTCGTCGAGGAAGAGGACGTGCTGGAGATGATGGAGGCGGTGATGACGGCGGTGTTCGAGGTCACCGGCTTTGACGTCGCGCCGGCTCCGTGGCCGCGGATGACCCACGCCGAGGCGATGAGCCGCTTCGGCTCCGATCGCCCCGACACCCGCTTCGGCCTGGAGCTCGCCGACCTGGGCGGCGCCCTGACCGAGACCGAGTTCAAGGTGTTCTCGGCGACGCTGGCCGACGGCGGGGTCGTGCGCGGCATCAACGCGGGCGCCCGGGAGCTTCCCCGCTCCGAGCTCGACGGGCTCACCGAGCTGGCCAAGCAGTACGGCGCCAAGGGGCTGGTGTGGGCGTTTGTCACCGACGAGGCGCCCCACTGGCGCTCGCCGGTGGCCAAGTTCCTCTCCGCGGCCGAGATCGCCGGGATCAACGATCGGCTGGGCGCCTCCACCGGCGACCTCTTGTTCATCGTCGCCGACCGTTCGAGCGTCGCCGCCGCGACGCTCGGCGCGCTGCGCCTGGAGCTCGCCCGGCGCTTTGACCTGGTGCCCGCCGGCTCCCACGACATCCGCTGGATCGTGCGCTTCCCGATGTTCGCCTACCAGCCTGAGGACGACCGCTGGGACGCCGAGCACCATCCGTTCACCGCCCCGGCGACCGCCGCCGGGCAGCCCGCCGACGTGGCCGATCTCGAGGATCCGGCGACGTTGCTGTCGCGCTCCTACGACCTCGTGCTCGACGGCAACGAGATCGGCGGCGGCTCGATCCGCAACCACCGCCTCGACGTCCAGCGGCGGGTGTTTGAGCTGATCGGGATCGACGAGGAGGACGCCCAGGCCCGGTTCGGCTTCCTGCTCGACGCGCTGCGCTTCGGTGCTCCGCCGCACGGCGGGATCGCGATGGGCCTGGACCGGATCGTCGCCCTGCTCGGTGCCCGGGAGAACATCCGCGAGGTGATCGCGTTCCCCAAGGCGACCAGCGGCGGAGATCCGCTCACCGGAGCCCCGGCGCCCGTCGACGCCGTCCAGCTGCGTGAGCTCGGCCTGCGCCTCGCGCGATCCTGATGGATGCGCTGGCCTTCGAGCACCATCTGACCTCGCCCCAGGGCGCCGGTCACATCCCCGACGGCGCGGTCACGGTCACCACCGGCGGCGGCTCGTGCTGTGACCAGATCACCTTCTCGGTCGCCGTCGACGGCGACCGGGTGACCGACGCCGGCTACATCGCCGACGGCTGTGGGTCGGCGCACGCCGCCGGCAGCGCCGCCGTGGACCTGGTGCGCGGTACGCCGGTCCTGGAGGCGGCCCGGATCGGGCCGGCGCAGATCGCCGCCGAGCTGGGCGGCCTGAGCCCCGGCAAGCTGCACGCCGCCGAGCTGGGCGCCGACGCGCTCGCGCGGGCGCTCGGGGGCGCGGTGCAGCGGTCCGGCCGTCTGCCCGCCAGGGCCGGAGCGACGCTCGTGGCGATGAGCGGCGGGGTCGACAGTGCCGTCGCCGCGCGGCTGTGCGCCACCGACGGCCCTGCGGGCCCCCGACCCGACCGAGCGGGCCCCCGACCCGACCGGGTGGATCCCTCATCCGAACGGGTGATCGCGGTCACGCTGGAGCTGTGGGCCGACCCGGAGAACGACGCGGAGCGCAGCTGCTGCTCGGCCACCGCGGTCGCCCAGGCCCGGTCGCTGGCGCACTCCATGGGCATGCCCCACTTCACGCTCGATCTGCGCGAGCCGTTTCGCGCCGGCGTCGTGCAGCCGTTCATCGACGGCTACGCCGCCGGGGAGACGCCGAACCCGTGCGTGAGCTGCAACGGCCATGTCCGACTGGACGCGATGCTCGCGCTCGCGGACCGGTTGGGCTGCGAGACGCTGGCCACCGGCCATTACGCCCGCACCGCCGAGACCGACGACGACCGCGGGCCGCTGCTGCGCGCCGCCGCCGATCCGGCCAAGGATCAGACCTACATGCTCGCCGCGCTGGACCCCGCGTCGCTGGCGCGGATGCGCTTCCCGCTCGGCGAGCTGCGCAAGCCCCAGGTGCGTGAGCTGGCCGCCGCCGCCGGACTGCCGGTCGCCGCCAAGGTCGACTCCCAGGACCTGTGCTTTCTCGCCGGTACCGACCGTGCGCGCTTCCTCGCCCGCCATGGCGAGATCGGCGACCGCCCGGGCGCGATCGTCGACGCCGACGGCACGGTGCTCGGCACCCACGCCGGGCAGCACCGGTTCACCGTCGGCCAGCGCCGCGGCCTCGGGATCCAGTCGCCCGCCCACCCCGAGCCGCTGTTCGTGCTCGCCAAGGATGCGGCGAGCGGGCGGGTGACGGTCGGCCCGCGTGAGCAGCTGCGCGCCTCGCAGGTCCGCGTCCGCGGCGCGCGGCTGCATCGCCCCGGGGCGCGCGTGGACCAGGTCAAGCTGCGCTACCGCTCTCGGCCGCTTCCCGCCCGCCTGATCGGCGACCCGCCCGCCGGCCGGCACCGGTCGCTCGAGGTCGCGCTCGGCGAGCCCGTCGACGGGGCCGCGCCCGGGCAGCTGGCATGCCTGATGGACGGCGAGCTGGTGGTGGGGTGGGGGACGATCGGCCGGTAGCCGGCGACGTCAGCCTGCCCCCGACCCGCCTCTTACACTGCCCCGGATGACCTCCGACGAGATCCGGCGCACGTACCTGGAGTACTTCGAGTCCGAGGGCCACCTGCGGCTGCCCTCGGCGTCGCTGATCCCGTCCGAGCTCGATCCGTCGGTGCTGTTCACGATCGCCGGCATGCTCCCGTTCAAGCCCTACTTCGCCGGCCAGGAGACCCCGCCGCGCCGGCGGGTGACGACGTGCCAGAAGACGTTTCGGACCGCCGACATCGAGATCATCGGGACGACCACCCGGCATCTGACGTTCTTCGAGATGCTCGGCAACTTCTCGTTTGCCGACTACTTCAAGGCCGAGGCGACGCGCTTTGCCTGGCAGCTGTCGACGGAGGGGTTCGCGCTTGACCCCGACAGCATCTGGGTGACCGTGTTCGCCGGCGACGACGAGCTCGGCCTCGGTCCCGATCAGGAGGCGATCGAGGCGTGGCTGGCGATCGGCGTGCCGCGCGAGCGGATCATCGAGTGCCCGCGCTCGGAGAACTTCTGGGAATCCGGCCCGACCGGTCCGTGCGGTCCCTGCTCGGAGCTCTACCTCGACCGCCAGCCGGAGCTGCCCGCGCCGACCCGCGCCGAGGACCTGCCCGGCGGTGAGAACGAGCGCTTCCTGGAGTACTGGAACCTCGTGTTCATGCAGATGGATCAGAACCCGCGCAACGTGGTGTCCCCGCTGCCGGCCAACAACATCGACACCGGGCTGGGGCTCAACCGGATGGCCCTGATCCTGCAGGGTGCCGAGACGGTGTTCGAGACCGACCAGTTCGCGCCGCTGATCGCGCTCGGGGAGGAGCTCTCGGGCCGGCGCTACGGCGACGAGGTCGGCACCGATCGGGCGCTGCGCCTGCTCGCCGACCACAGCCGCGCGATCTCGTTCCTGCTCGCCGACGGCGTCGTGCCCTCCAACGAGGAGCGCGGGTACGTGCTCAGGCGGATCATGCGCCGCGCGATCCAGCACGGCCGCGGCCTGGGCCTGGACAGCGGCTTTCTGAGCCGCTACGCCGACGTCGTCGGCGAGCTGATGGGCGCTCACTACGCCGAGCTGCACGCGCAGGCCGGCACGATCCGCCGCTGGATGGCCGCCGAGGAGGAGTCGTTCGGGCGCACGCTGGAGCAGGGGCTCACGCGCCTGGACGAGCTGATCGCCCGGGCACGCGACGAGGGCGCGGAGGGGATCGCCGCCGCCGACGCCTTCCTGCTGCACGACACCTACGGCTTCCCGATCGACCTGACGCTCGAGATCGTCGCCGACCATGACCTCGGGGTCGACGAGGCCGGCTTTGAGCTGCTGATGGAGGAGCAGCGCGGGCGGGGCCGTCGCGGTGCCCGGCGCGCCGGTGACGATCTGCGCGAGCGGGCCGCGGCGCTGTCGGGCGAGGCGGGCTTTGCCACCGACTTCGTCGGCTATGAGACGACCGAGGCCGAGACGACGATCGGAGCCGTCCAGGGATCGGACGACGGCGTCCTGCTCGTCAAGCTGCGGGAGTCGCCGTTCTACGCCACCGGCGGCGGCCAGGTCGCCGACGTCGGCGTGCTGGAGTGCGCGGGCGGCGGCTGCCGCGCCCGGGTCACCGACGTCATCCGCCTGGGCACCGATCAGGTCGTCGAGCTGACCCCCGAGCACGGGAGCTTCGCGCCGGGTGAGCGGGTCCACGCTCACGTCGACCGGGCGACGCGCCATGCCACCGCCGCCAACCACACGGCCACCCATCTGCTGCACGCCGCGCTGCGCCAGCGTCTCGGCGAGCACGTCCACCAGGCCGGCTCCTACGTCGGCCCCGACAAGCTGCGGTTCGACTTCACCCACGGCAGCGGGCTGACCGCGGCAGAGCTCGCCGACGTCACCGACCAGGTCAACCGCTGGATCGTCGAGGGCTCCCCGGTGCGCGCCCTGACCACGACGCTCGACGAGGCCCGGGCGCTGGGCGCGATGGCGCTGTTCAACGAGAAGTACGGGGACATCGTCCGCATGGTCGAGGTCGGCGACGGGTCGTTCTCCCGCGAGCTGTGCGGCGGCACGCACGTCCGGAACACCGCCGAGATCGGTCTGCTGAGGTTGACCGCCGAGACGTCGAGCGCGGCCAACGTCCGGCGCATCGAGGCGATCACGGGTCCTGAGGCGGTCGCGTTCATGCGCACCCGCGACCGGGAGCTGCGGGAGACCGAGGAGCAGCTGCGCGTGCCCGGCGAGCGGGTCGCGGAGTCGGTGGCGCAGCTGCGCGAGCGCCTTCGGGAGCTCGAGCGCCAGCTCAAGCACGGCGCGGCCGCCGGCAACGGCGCCGTCGATCTCGACGCGCTCGCCTCCGGTGCGGTGCAGACCCACGGGGCGTGCGTGCTCACCGCCGCGGTGCAGGTCGCCGACGGCGACGCCCTGCTGACGCTCACCGATCGCCTCAAGGGCCGGCTCGGCGACGCCGCGATCGTGCTCGGCCGAGCCGGCGACGGACGGGTCGACCTCGTCGCCTCGGTCGCGCCGTCGCTCGTGCAGCGGGGCGTGAAAGCCGGCGAGATCGTCAAGCTCGCCGCCGCGCAGGTCGGCGGCGGCGGCGGTGGTCGCGACACGATGGCCCGTGCCGGGGGGCGCGATCCCGACAAGCTGCCTGACGCGATCAGCACGGCCCGGGCGGCGATCGAGGCGGCGCTGGCGGGCTAGTGGTCGTCGTGTGGGATCGGACCGGCGCAGGGCGGCCCTGAGCGTGCGGGTCCTCGCCCTGGACTACGGCAGCGCCCGCTGCGGCTGCGCGGTGTCAGACCCCACCGGGGTGCTGGCGACGCCGCTGGCGCCCGTGCTCGCGCCCGCCAGCCGCCGCGGACGCGCCGCGCTGCGCGCGCTCGTGCGCGAGGTCGGCGCCGAGCGGGTGCTCGTCGGGCTGCCACTGTCGCTGTCGGGGGCGGACTCGGCCCAGACCGCGGAGACGCGCGCGTTCGCCGCGGGCCTGGAGCGGGCCGTCGACGTTCCGGTCGAGCTCTACGACGAGCGCTTCACGACGCGGATGGCGCAGCGGTCGGGAGGCGGTGCCGACGAGGACTCGCGGGCCGCCGCGCACCTGCTGGAGGGGTGGCTGGCCCGCCACGCGGGAGAGCTGTCGCGTGGCTGAGCGACCGCGGCGCTCCGCGCAGGAGCGGGAGGCCGCGCGCCGTGCGCGGGAGGCCCGGCGCGCGCAGCAGGCCGGGCGCCCGGCGCCCTACGAGGAGGCCGCGGCGGCGTTTGAGGCCGACCCGCCGGTCTTCGATACCCCGACCCCGGGCCCGACGACCACCCCGCCACTGGCCCTGACCCCGGCCGCCGACCCCGCCAAGGAACCGGAGCCGGCGCCTGCGGAGCGCCCGCCCGAGCCGCTCGTGTCCTCGCGCGACGCGCGTCCACCGATCAAGTCGTTTCCGTCACCGCCCGACCCCGCGTTCTACGTCCCGGACGCCGAGCTCGAGGTCCCCTCGGGCACCCGCCGCGTCCCCCGCCGGTCGGCGCGACCGCCCCGGCGCCACCCGTGGCGTGGCCGGATCGCCGCGGGAATCGCGCTCGTGCTCGCCGCCGCCGTGATCTGGTTCGTGTTCGAGCTGTTTCAGCCGCTGGGCACCTCGCCGCACGGCCAGGTGACGGTCACGGTCGCCCCCTCGACCGCCTCCAGCCAGGTCGGCAAGACGCTTGCCCGCGACGGGGTCATCTCCTCGAGCTTCTTCTTCGAGCTGCGCGCCACGCTGGACGGCGACCGCAGCAAGCTGCGCGCCGGCACCTACCACCTGCAGAAGGGGATGAGCTACGGCGCGGTGCTCAAGCGGCTCACCGCCCGGCCTGCGGCGGCCCGGACGACCGAGCTGACGATCGCCGAGGGCCACACCCGCCAGTACGTCGCCTCGCTGCTGCGCAAGCAGCACATCAAGGGCGACTATCTGGCCGCCACCCGTCACTCCGCGCTGCTGAACCCGCGCCGGTACGGCGCGCCGCGCTCGACGGACACGCTGGAGGGGTTCCTGTTTCCCGACACGTTCTCGCTGACCGATCCGGTGCGGGTCTCGGCGCTGGTCGACGACCAGCTGACCGACTTCAAGCGGCGGATCGCCTCGGTCGACATGACCGCCGCCCACCGCCGCCACTTCAGCGATTACCAGATCCTCACCGTTGCCTCGCTGATCGAGGCCGAGGCGGCGTCCCAGCGCGACCGTCCGCTGGTCGCCTCGGTCATCTTCAACCGTCTGCGCGACCACATGATGCTCCAGCTCGATTCGACCGCCCGGTACGCGACCGGCAACTTCACCAAGCCGCTCACCGTCTCGCAGCTGGCCTCGAAATCGCCCTATAACACCCACACCCACTTCGGGCTGCCGCCGGGGCCGATCGACAGCCCCGGCCTGGCGGCGATCGACGCCGCCGCCCATCCGGCGACCAGCGACTACCTGTACTTCTTCGCCAAGCCGTGCACGAACCGGACCGTGTTCGCCACCAGCCTCGCGCAGTTCGACAACCTGCTGCGCCGTGACTACCGGCCCCACTGCGGGTGACTGACACGCGCCTCGGCGTGCTCGGCTGGCCGGTCGGCCACAGCCGCTCGCCCCAGATGCACAACGCGGCGCTGGCGTCCGTCGGGCTGCACGACTGGCGCTATCAGCTGCTGCCCGCCCCGCCCGAGCTGCTGGCCGAGATCGTCGCCGCGCTGCCCGGCGCCGGCTTTCGCGGCGCCAACGTCACGATCCCCCACAAGGCCGCGGCGCTGGCGCTGGCCACCGCGCCGACGCCACGGGCGCGTCTGATCGGGGCCGCCAACACGCTCAGCTTCGAGCCCGACGGATCGATCGTGGCCGACAACACCGACGCCCCGGCGCTGATCTCGTCGCTGCCGACGCTCGCCGCCGGTCCGCCGACGTCGGCGCTCGTGCTCGGCGCCGGCGGCAGCGCGCGGGCGGCGGTCTGGGCCCTGCGCGACGCCGGGGTGAACGAGGTCGGCGTGTGGAACCGCACCCCGGAGCGGGCGCGGGCGCTTGCCGCCGAGCTCGGCGCCGACCCGGTCCCCAGCGCCCGTCCGGCCGAGCTGCTGGTCAACTGCACCGCGGCCGGGCTCGACGGCGGCGACCCGTTCGATTCTCTGCCGCTGGAGGCCGGCGACCTGACCGCCTACGACGCGGTCGTCGACTTCGTCTACGCACCCGCCGGCACCCGGCTGATCGACGCGGCCCGGGCACGGGGGATCCCGGCGGTCGACGGCCTGGAGCTGCTCGTCGCCCAGGGTGCGCTCAGCTTCCAGCGCTTCACCGGGCGCCCGGCGCCGCTGGAGGTCATGCGCGCGGCCGCGGCCGCGACGCCCGCGGCGCCGACGGCCGGCTGAACGGTCCCCGGCTATCGTGGGCGCCGTGATCGTCTCCGAGCCCGTCCGCGCCTACCTCGATTCGCTGCGTCCGTCACCGGATCCGCTCCTGGCGGAGATGGAGGAGCACGCGCACCGCGACCGGATCCCGGTGGTGGTGCCCGAGACCGGGCAGCTGCTCGAGGTCCTCGCCCGGACCCGCGGATCGCGGCGGGCCCTGGAGATCGGCACCGCGATCGGCGTCTCGACGCTGTACATCGCCCGGGGCCAGGGCGACGGCGGCCGGCTGATCAGCTTCGAGATCGACCCCGAGCGCCACGGTGCCGCCCGCGCCTACCTGGACCGCGCCGGCCTCGGGGACCGCGTCGACCTGCGCCTCCAGGACGCCCGCGAGGGGCTCGCCGAGCTCGCCGGCGATTTCGACTTCCTGTTCCTCGACGGCGTCAAGCTCGAGTACGACGACTACCTGAGCCTCGCGCTGCCGCTGCTGGCGCCCGGCGCCACCGTCGTCATCGACAACGTGCTCCAGGAGGGAGCGGTCGCCGGCGACGAGGACTCGGCTCACCTGCGGGCGATGCGCGAGCTCAACCGGCGCGTGATGTCCGACCCCGATCTGATCGCGACCATCACCCCGGTCGGCGACGGCGTACTCGTCGCGACCCTCCCGGCGACGGCCGACCCGCGATGAGCCCGCCGGATGCCGAGCAGCCCGTGGCGCCGACGGAGTGCATGGCCTGCCGCGGTACCGGGACGCTCATCTCAGGCCTCGGTGGCGAGCCTCACCAGGTCCGCTGCCCGTGGTGTGAGGGCACCGGCACGCGGGTGCCGGGCATCGACGCCCAGGCTCACCCGGCCGAAGGCGCGGTCGCGGCTCCGCCGGAGGGCGCTGCGCCAGCCCCGCCCGAGGGCGAGACGCCTGCCGCGGCCGACGCCTCGTAACCTGAAGCGCCCGTGGCCCTGGAGCTGACAACCGCCGGCGAGTCGCACGGACCCGGCCTCACCTGCATCGTTCAGGGCCTGCCCGCGGGTCTGATGCTCGACCGCGACGTGCTCAACCGCGACCTGGCCCGGCGCCAGCTCGGGCACGGGCGTGGCGGGCGGATGAAGATCGAGACCGACACCGTCGCCGTCACCGCCGGCGTGCGCCACGGGCGAACCCTGGGCGGGCCGATCGCGCTGCAGGTCGCCAACCGCGACTACGCCAACTGGGAGGAGCGGATGAATCCGTGGCCGGTGCCCGAGCCACCGGCGGAGGTGCATCTGCCGCGCCCCGGTCACGCCGACCTGATCGGCACCCAGAAGTACGGCCTCAGCGACGTGCGCGACATCCTCGAGCGCGCCAGCGCACGCGAGACCGCGGCGCGGGTCGCCGGGGGCGGGCTGGCCAAGGCGTTCCTGGCGGCGCTCGGGGTCACCGTCCACTCCCACGTGATCCAGATCACCGGCGTGACCGCGCCGCGGCGCGACGACCTGCGCGCCGAGGACTTCGCCGATGTCGACGAGTCGCCGGTGCGCTGCCTGGACGCCGACGCCGGCCGCGCGATGGTCGCCGAGATCAACCGCCTGCGCAAGGCCAACGAGTCGTTGGGCGGGGTGTTCGAGGTGCGCGCCTTCGGGCTTGTCCCGGGGCTGGGCTCCCACGTCTCGTGGCGCGAGCGCCTCGACGGGGTGCTGGGGCAGGCGATCATGTCGATCCAGGCGGTCAAGGCGGCGTCGGTGGGCGACGGGATCGAGGTCGCCGGCCTGCCGGGCTCCCAGGCCCACGACGAGATCTTCTATGACGACGAGCGCAGCTTCTACCGCGAGACCAACCGGTCGGGCGGGGTCGAGGGCGGGATGACGACCGGCGATCCGGTCGTCGTGCGCGGGTACATGAAGCCGCTGCCGACGCTCACCAAGCCGCTGCGCTCGGTCGACATCGCCACCCACGAGCCGACCCAGGCGCTGCGCGAGCGCACCGATTCCTGCACCGTGCCCGCGGCCGGCGTCGTCGCCGAGGCGATGGTCGCCTTCGTGCTGGCCGACGCCTACCGGACCAAGTTCGGCGGCGATCACATCGATGACGTGCGCTCCGCGGTGACGGCCTATCAGGAGCGAATCGGCTGGGTGGCCGGCGTCGGCGCGCGGTGATCGCGACGGCGCGCTCGGTCGTCATCGTCGGTTTCATGGGGGCGGGCAAGACGACCGCCGCCCGCGCGATCGCCGAGCTCTCCGGCGAGCAGGCCATCGACGTCGACGCGGAGATCGTCGCCCGCTCCGGTCGCTCGATCGAGCAGATCTTCGCCGCCGACGGCGAACCCGGGTTCCGGGCGCTGGAGGAGCAGATCACCCTGGAGCTGCTCGGCGACTCCGGCCGCGTGATCGCGCTGGGCGGCGGCGCATTGCACTCGGCCGACATCCGTGACGCGCTCGCCGCTCACCTCGTCGTGTGGATCGACATCGATGTCGAGACCGCGTGGCGGCGCTGTGAGCACAGCGGCCGGCCCTTGGCTGCCGACCGTGCTCGGTTCGAGGCGCTGCACGCCGCCCGTGAGCCCCTGTACGCGGCCGCCGCCGACGTGCTCGTGCCCCAGCGCCGGGTGCGCGACGCCGGAACGGTGCTCGCCGCGGCGCAGGGCCTGGAGCGGCCCGGAGTGCGGATGCTGTGGGCGACGAGCCCCTCCGGCGACTATCCGGCCTACGTCGGCCCCGGCCTGCTCGCCGCCGAGGGCGACCGCGGCAGCCGGCCGTTCTGGCCGGCCACGGTGGAGGGCCGGCGCTTCCTGGTCACCGACTACACCGCCGGCCGGCTCTACGGCGAGCGGCTCGGTCCGCTCGACGGGCGGGTGACGATCATGCCCGGCGAGCAGTCCAAGACGATCGCGCACGCCGAGATCGTGTGGTCTGAGCTCGCCCGCGCGGGCATGACCCGCGCCGACGTCGTGATCGCGCTCGGGGGCGGGGTCGTCGGCGATCTGGGCGGTTTCTGCGCGGCCACCTATCAGCGCGGGGTCCGCGTCGTCCAGGTGCCGACGACGCTCGTGGCCCAGGTCGACTCCGCCTACGGCGGCAAGACCGGTCTGGACCTGCCCGAGGCCAAGAACTACGTCGGCGCCTATCACCAGCCGCGTGCGGTGCTCGCCGACACCGACACGCTGCGCACGCTGCCGCCCGAGGAGCTCGGCGCCGGCTACGCCGAGGTCGTCAAGACGGCGCTGCTGGCCGGGGGCTGGCTGTGGGAGGCGGTACGCGGTGGGGCGTCGCCCACCGATCCCGCGATCGTCGTCGCCTGCGCGCACCACAAGCTGCGCGTCGTCGCCGCCGACGAGCGCGACGACGGCGTGCGCCAGACCCTCAACCTCGGCCACACCGTCGGTCACGCGATCGAGACCGTCACCGGCTACGCCGAATACCGCCACGGCGAGGCCGTCGGGCTGGGCATGCTCGCCGCGCTGCGCCTGTCGGGCGCCGACGCGCTGCGCGCCGAGGTCGCCGACCTGCTCGCGGCCCGCGGCCTGCCGACCGAGCTGCGCGACGTCGACCCCGACGCCGTGGTGATGGCCACCGCGCGGGATAAGAAGCGCATCGGGGACGGCCCGGTGCCGTTCGTGCTGCTGCCCGAGCCCGGCGATCCCCAGCCGGGGTCGGCGGTGGCGCCGCGGGAGCTGATCTCGGCCGTGCGGGAGCTGGCGCCCGAGTAGCGTGCGGTGTCGATGCCCGAGATCCGCAACCGCATCGAGGTCATGCACGGGGTCAACCTCGATCAGCTCGGCCGCCGCGACCCCGCCCACTACGGGGCGATGACGCTCACTCAGCTGGAGCTGGCGATCGCCGAGATGGCGGGTGAGCTGGGCCTGATCACGCGGTTCTTCGCCACCAACCACGAGGGTGCGTTCGTCGAGCACCTCCACGGGCTGGACGGCCTGGCCGACGGGGTGCTGCTCAACCCCGGGGCGTGGACGCATTACTCCTACGCGATCCGCGACGCGCTGGAGCTCACCCGGCTGCCGGCGGTCGAGGTCCACCTCTCAGACGTCGACTCCCGCGAGGAGTTCCGCCGCCATTCGGTGCTGACCGACCTGTGCCGCGGGCGCGTCGCCGGCAAGGGCGCCGAGGGCTATCGCGACGCGCTGAACCTGCTAGCCGAGGAGCTGTCTTGACCGTGAGTGATCGTCCGACCCGTCTGCTGGCCCAGCTGGGTGCCGACACCCCGGATGCGCAGGAGCCCATCCCCGAGCTGATGCTCGTCACCTCGCTGGTCAACGTGCGCTACCTCACCGGCTACACGGGCACCAGCGGGCTGGCCCTGATCGGCCCCGACACGCGCGTGTTCGTCACCGACTTTCGCTACGAGGAGCAGTCCGCCGCCGAGGTCGATCCGAGCTTCGAGCGCCGGATCGCCACCACCGAGCTGCTGGAGGAGGTCGCCCCGCTGCTCGGCGCCGGCGAGGTGAGACTCGGGTTTGAGGACGGGGCGATGACCGTCCGCACCCACACCCACCTGCGTGAGCTGCTGCCCGCGCGGGTCGCGTTGCTGGCCGCCGGTGACCCGGTCGCCGCGCTGCGCGCCGTCAAGGAGCCCGAGGAGGTGACGCGCATCCGCGCCGCCACCGAGCTCGCCGACGCCGCGCTGCGCGAGATCATGGAGCAGGGTCTGGCCGGTCGCACCGAGCGCGAGGTCGCGCTCGCCCTGGAGGACGGGATGCGCCGGCGGGGCGCGTCGGGCGCCTCGTTTGACTCGATCGTCGCCGCCGGCCCCCACGGTGCCCTCCCGCACGCCTCCCCGCGCGACATCGCGATCGGCGATCACGAGCTGGTCGTCATCGACTGGGGCGCGGTGCTCGACGGCTACTGCTCGGACTGCACCCGGACGCTGGCCACCGGCGGGCTCGACGAGCACGCCACGATCGTCTATGACCTCGTGCTGGAGGCCCAGCTGGCCGGGCTGAAGGCGATCGCGCCGGGGGTGGGTGGCCGCGAGGCCGACGGCGCGGCGCGAGCGGTGATCGACGCCGCCGGTCACGCCGAGCACTTCGGCCACGGTCTGGGCCACGGCGTCGGGCTCGAGGTCCACGAGGCGCCGCGGCTCTCGCTGCGCTCGGACTCGGTGCTGGCCGCCGGCAACGTCGTCACCGTCGAGCCGGGGGTCTACCTGCCCGGAGAGGTCGGCGTCCGGATCGAGGATCTGTGCGTCGTCACCGACGGCGGTCACGAGGTGCTCACCGGCATTCCCAAAGAGCTCATCACCGTCGGCTGAGGACGCGTGTCGCGCAGAACCGATCAACGACGCGCCGCCGTGTGGGCGCTGTATCAGAGCGATCTGCTGGGGCGCCCGCTCGGCGACACGCTGCCGCGTGACGTGTCGATGTTCACGCTCTCCATCGCCGAGCAGGTGCGCGAGCATCAGCCCGAGCTCGACGAGCTGATCCGACAGCACGCCGCGGACTGGTCATTGGAGCGGATCGCTCCCCTGGAGCGCTCGATCCTGCGCGTCGGCCTCCTGGAGCTGCTGTATCCCGAGATCGTCGCCGGCGAGCAGCCGATCCCGCCCGAGGGCGCGATCAACGAGGCGGTGGAGACCGCCAAGCGGTTCTGCGGCTCCGGCGCGCCGGCGTTCATCAACGGGATCCTCGGCGCGGTGCTGCGCGGTCGTCGCGTAAGCGAAACGTAGGAGGCAGGCGATCCGCGGTCCGGCCGCGGCACAATCAGACTCAGGATGAGACTGCTCGTCGTCGACGATGACCGCGGCCTGCGGGACGTGCTGCGCCGCGCGCTCAGCCTCGCCGGCTACGACGTCCGCCTTACCGAGACCGGCGCCGGGGCGCTGTCGGAGGTCGCCTCCGGCGCGCCCGACGCGGTCGTCCTGGACATCGGCCTGCCCGACATCGACGGCCTGGAGGTCTGCCGGCTGCTGCGCAGCGAGGGCAACCGTGTGCCGGTGCTGATGCTCACCGCCCGCGACGCGGTCTCAGACCGGATCGACGGCCTGGACGCCGGCGCCGACGACTATCTGGTCAAGCCGTTTGACATCGACGAGCTCCGCGCCCGGCTGCGGGCGCTGCTGCGCCGGGCCGGCGGCGAGGGCGGTGAGCTGGAGGGCGGGCTGGGGTTCGCCGACCTGCGGCTGGATCCCGCGCGCCACGGCGTCACCGTGGATGGCCGGTTCGTCGAGCTCACGCGCACCGAGTACCAGCTGCTGGAGCTGCTGATGCTCAACCCCCGGCGGGTGCTGCCGCACACGCTCATCTATGACCGCGTCTGGGGCTATGACTTCGGCCCCAGCTCAAACGCGCTGCGCGTCTACGTCGGCTACCTGCGCCGCAAGCTCGAGGAGGCCGGTGCCCAGGCGGTGATCCACACCGTGCGCGGGGTCGGCTACGCCCTGCGCGAGGGCGACCCGGAGGGCCCCGCGTGAGCCTGCGCGTGCGACTCGGGCTCGCCGCCGGGGTGGCGGTGGCGGTGGCGGTCATCGCCGTCGCGGTCTCGGCCTACGCCGGGACGCGATCAAACCTCTACGGCCAGATCGATCAGTCGCTGCAGACCCAGGCCGGCCGCGCGGTCCCCGATTCGGGCGGCGGGTACGGCGGACCGTCGGGCGGCGGCTTCGGGGGCGAGGGCGGCTCGGGGTCGGCCGCGGGGAGCGGGGGGCAGCTGCGCTACCCCGGCGCGCCCCCCTACGGCGGCGCCCGCGGCGTCGCCGAGCAGGTCAGCTCCACCGGGAAGGTGACGGTCCCCAGCGGCCAGCAGACGATTCCCGTCAACGCCCGGATCCGCGCGCTGGCCCGCCGCGGGAGCGGCCGTTACTTCGCCGATCAGACGGTGCGCGGCACCTCGCTGCGCGTGCTCGTCACCGGAATCGGCTCCTCCGGGGCGCTCGTCGTGGCGCTGCCGCTCACCGACGTCAACCACACGCTGTCTGACCAGCTGCTGCTGCTGGCGATCATCGCGGCGGCGGGCGTCGCGCTGGCGGCGCTGCTCGGGCTGCTCGTCGCCCGGGCGGCGCTGGCGCCGATCGCCCGCTTCACCCGCCAGACCGAGGTCATCGCCGCCTCACCCGAGCGGCTGGAGACCGAGCGCCTGGAGGTCCACGGCCGCGACGAGCTCGCCCGGCTGGCCCGCACCTTCAACGACACGCTCGACGCCCTGGAGCGCTCGGTGCAGTCCCAGCGCAACCTGGTCGCCGACGCCTCGCACGAGCTGCGCACGCCGATCGCCACGATCCGCGCCAACCTGCAGCTGATGCGTGACGAGGCGCTGCTCTCCCCGGAGGACCGGGAGGCGCTGCGCCGGGACGTGATCGACGAGCTCGACGAGCTGACGGCGCTGGTCTCCGACGTCGTCGAGCTCGCCCGCGGGGCCAAGCCGGGCGGCGAGCTGTCCGACGTCCGGCTCGACGAGGTCGTCGTCGCCGCTGTCCAGCGCGCCCGGCGCCGCGCCCCGCAACTGACGATCACCGCCGAGCTGGTGCCGTCGCTCGTGCGCGGCGAGGGCGACCGGATCTCCCGCGCGGTCGCCAATCTGCTCGACAACGCGGTCAAATGGAGCCCCGCGGGCGCGACGATCGAGGTGGCGCTGCGCGACGGGACGCTCACCGTGCGTGACCACGGCCCGGGTTTTGAGGCCGAGGATCTCCCGCTCGTGTTCGACCGCTTCCACCGCGCCCGGGCGGCCCGGGCCAAGCCCGGCTCCGGGCTCGGGCTGGCGATCGTGCGCCAGGCCGCCGAGGCTCACGGCGGCTCGGTGACCGCGGCCAACGCCCCGGACGGCGGGGCGCTGATGACGATCGAGTTCGGTCCGGCGCAGGCGCCCGCCGCCGATCTCGTCAGCTCCTGAGACCGCTACCCGGGCGCCGCCGCGACCGGCAGCCCGGCGAGCCATACGCCGAGGGCGAGCCCCAGGCCGGCCGCGTCGCTTCTGAGCGAGTGATCGCCGGCGACCGTCACCACGTCGCGTCGCGGGCCCGGCGGCGGCATCCCGAACCGGTCGTTCTCGCCCTGGATCACCAGAACCGCGACGGTGACGGCGTCGAGCTCGCCGAGCCGGCTCGGGGGAGCCTGGGCCGCGCCCGCCCGCGCCGGCGGGGTGAGCGGGAAGGCCAGGCACAGCACTCCGATCGCGCCGGTCACCGCGGCCGTCCGGCACGCGACCCGGGCGCCTGAGGAGCGCCCGCCGCAGACGAGCGGGATCCCGGCGAGCTCGTGGGCGCGCAGGTGGGCGCAGACCGCGATCCACGCCGTGTCCAGCCGCCGCGCCGGGGGCGGGGCGCGCCGCCCGGCGACCCGGTAGGGCTGCTCGACGAGCGCCACCGCCCAGCCGTGGTCAAGCGCCGCCTGGCGCGCGGCCTGCAGATCGGGCGCCTGCACGCCGCCACCGGCGCCGTGACCAAGGATCACGGCGCCGCGCGGGCGCCCGGAGGGACGGCTCAGCTGCGCGCGCGCCTCGCCCTCCGGGGTGGGGACCGTCAGCCGTGTCGCTGAAACGAGATCACCCGTGCCGGTTGAACGAGATCACCTGCTGGATCCCGCTCGGCCGGTTGGTGTACTGCATCGTGAACACGTTGAGCGGCGTGAAATGGATCTCGATCGCCGTCGCGCTCGCTCGCCAGGCGCTCGGCGTCGCCGTGCCCTGGGAGCGGGTGAGCTGCCGGCCGGCGGCGGCGATCGCGCTCCACAGCGACGACTGGCAGCGCGTGAGGCTGCCCTTGCCGCAGTAGTCGTTGGCCAGCGGCTGGGGCTCGGGGATCTTCAGGAGCTTGTCGAAGTCACGGACCATGTACTGATACCAGCCGCTGTACTGGCCCGCCAGGTACCCGTCGAAGCTGGGGAAGATCGCGTTGAGCTGGGCGAGCTGTGAACCGACCTGCGGACGCATCACCGCGTCGGCGATCCGCGGGTAGGCGGCGGCCATGATCGCCGCCCCCGGGTTGGTGATCATCCCGTCGCCGGTCGTGTCGAGCAGGTTGCCGCCGGCGTGGTTCCAGTCGACGAGCAGCCTGAGCATCGTCGCGGCCTGCCGGTTGGGCGGCGTGGAGCCCTTGAGCACCCGCGCGAGCAGCGGCACGAGCTCGATCGCGTTGACGTCCTGGGTGGCGGCCTCGTTCATCGCCGAGGCGACCCCGGCGAGTGTCCACTTGCCGTGGCGACGCCGCTGGCGCAGCGCGTCGTTGAGCAGCTGGACACGGGCTGCGGAGCCGTTGGCGCCGAACGCGTCGTCGGCGGCGCCGAACCCATGGGCCGCGTCGTTGTTCCAGTTGACCATCGTGCCCTTCACCGGCGTGTGGGTGGGGTCGATGCCCTGCGGATGGCCCTGGGGCGACAGGTACCCGCGCCACTCATAGCGGCCGTTGCCGACGGTCGGCAGGCTCGGATCGGTGCCGGGAGCTCGGATCGGCAGCAGGCCGGTCGTGTACTCGGCGACGTGCTTGTCGTCGATGTAGAACGAGTTGAACGTCTGCGGGGTCAGACGCGCGGCCTGGATGAACGTCTGCGGGCTGTGCACCTGGCCGTCGGAGAGGCGGCGGTTGTAGAGCAGGTCCAGCACGTCCTTGCCGTAGCTGGCGCGCTTGCTGGCGATCGCCACGCGCCGGGCTCCGACCTTCGCATAGCCGACGACGGGCCCGTTGACCGTCATCTTGAAGGCGACCGGCGAGCGCTTGCCCTGGGCGGTGATCAGCGTGCCGGCGTTGAACTCGGTCATCGAGCGGCAGCGGCCGTCGTACATGTACTTCGTCTCGCTGTGGCCGCACAGCGTCTCGACGAACTCGTCGGTGTCGTCGCCGTCGGCGGAGGTGAGCGTCGTCGCGAAGTCCCTGCCGCGGCCGATCAGCATGTAGCCGGGGAACGGGGCCGAGGTCGCCCCCCGCCAGTCCAGGCCCGGCGCGTGCATGTCGATCTCGAAGGTCAGGCCGGGGTAGAAGTAGCCGACCTGGGGCCCGCCGACGAGCAGTGGGTGCCCGGTGGCGGAATATTTGGCCTCGACCATCAGTTCATTGGAGGCATGGGGACGCGGCTCGGACTTCGGCAGGGCGTCGGCGATCGACGGCGCGACCGCGGGCGCGGACCGGAAGCTCGACGGGTCCAGCACGACGCTGCCCGGCGCCCCCGGCGTGGTCGGATCGTGCTCGTAGTCAAACGTGCCGTCGACCGTCGTCGGGCTGCCGGCGTTGAGGTTCTGGCGCAGATCGCTGAACACGCTGTAGCCCTTCGCGCGCCCGAGCCGGTGCTCCAGGCCGGCCAGCAGCTCGGAGTTGGCCGCCTCGTCGCCGCCGCCCTCGCCGAAGAACTGGTCCTTCAGCGCGTTGAACGCGTAGATGTCGGTGGGGGTGAAGGGGGCCTCGGTCGAGTTGACCGACCTCAGGTAGGCGTTGATCCCCTGGCAGAAGACCTTGATGTCGCTCAGCACGTCACGGCCCTCGGGGCCGGCGTGCGCCAGCACCTCGCCCTGACGGGCGACGACCCGTTCGGTCTGGGCGCTGGGCTGGAACTGGTCGAGGCTGTTGACCAGGCCGATCGCGCTCAGGCCGGGGGCGTCGATCGCCGCCACGAGCGAGTCATAGCGCGCCTGGGAGAGCAGCAGTCCGCGGTCCTGCGCGACGATCCACCCGGCGGCCCAGACCCCGCCGTCGTGCGTCGTCGCCGTCACATGGGGCACGTCGAAGCGGTCGCGGATGATCGTGACCCCCGGGTAGGGGACCGGTTCGAGCGTTCCGGGACCGTCGCTGGAGACCCCGAACTTCTCCGACTTGAAGTCGGTGAACAGGTCGGCGGTGGTGACGTGACCCGACAGCGGCGTCAGCGCGTTGTACATCTGGGCCTGGGTGCTGGCGCCGGCCGGGAACGGGAAGCCGCCCGGCTCGCCGGACGGAATGATGTTGAGCGCCGTCGCGGCGTCGTCGCGGGGGGGTGCCGCGGCCAGTGCGCCGGTCGCCGTGAGCGCCAACGCGAGGCTGGCGGCAAGCGCCGCGGTCACTGCTCTGATCATCGCTGCTCCTCCTCCAGGGACGCCGGTCCGACGGCGGCCAACATATCGGACCGTCGCAAGCTCCGCAATTTGCGACGCAGCAATGATGAAGAAACGTGCGCGACAGCCATAAAAGTGTCATAATGATGAGCGCTAGGAAGCTAAACGGGGACTTTTTGGGGGTGGGCCGTGATCGGGGATGACCTCGTGGGCTCAGCGGATGCATTGACCCGCGAACGGGGCGATACGACGAAGATCAGCGTGGAGACCGGGAGCAGGCCTGAGCCCGTGGCGCTGGAGATGCCGGGCGGCGACGCGGTGATGATGCTGCATCGTCCCGGGGTCGACCGACTCCGCGGCACCGCGGTGCTGCTGTGCCCGCCGTTCGGATGGCATGAGGTCTGCGCCTACCGCGGTCTGCGCACCTGGGCGCAGGAGCTCGCCGCCGCCGGGTACCCGGCCGCGCGGCTGAGCCTGCCCTCCAGCGGGGACGCGGCGGGCTCGCCGCTTGAGCCGGGACGGCTGCAGGCCTGGATCGATGCCACCTGCCTGGCCGCCGAGCATCTGCGTGCCGTGACCGGAAGCCGCCGCACGGTCGCGATCGGGCTCGAGCTCGGCGGGATGATCGTGTGCCGCGCGCAGGCGGCGGGCGCCGCGATCGACGATCTCGTGATCTGGGGCGCTCCGGCGCGCGGCCGGGCGCTGATCCGCGAGATGAAGATGTTCGCCCAGATCGTCGACGGGCTCTATCCCGGGGACGTCCGTGAGGGCTCATCCGAGCAGGTGCGCCTCGCCGGGTACCCGATGAGCGGGGAGACGGTCGAGGACATCTCCGCGATGGATCTCTGTCAGTCGCCGGCGCCGGGGGGGCCGGGTCGGCGCATCCTGATGCTGGGCCGCGACGGCTCGGCCCCGGACGCCCGGCTGCGCCGCCATTTCGAGCAGAGTGGGGCGGTCGTCGAGGTCGCCGACGGGGTCGGCTACATGCGCCTGATGTCCCCTCCCCAGGCGTCCCAGCCGCCGATCGCGACGATCGAGCGCACGCTGGACTGGCTTGCCCGCGGGGCTGACGATCCGCCGGTGGCGCCCGAGCCCGTCGAGCGGGCGACGGTCCGCTGCGGTGAGGACGAGAGCGTGATCGAGAGCGCGTTGTGGCTCGGCAGGCCGGGCGAGGCCGTGTTCGGGGTGCTCAGCGAGCCGGCGACCGCGCCCCGTGCGCGCACCTGCGTCGTGTTTGTCGGCGCCGGCGGGATCGAGCACTGCGGACCCAACCGCCTGTGGGTGGATGTCGCGCGGCGCTGGGCGAGCCGCGGCGTCCCCTGCGTGCGCCTGGATCTTGCGGGGATCGGGGAAGCCGACGGAGACGAGCCGGGGCTGCTGCAGACGCCGGTCCTGCACGCGAGCTGGCGTGAGCGTGAGATCCAGCTTGCCCTTGACCACCTCCAGGAGCAGGGGATCGCCGACCACTTCATTCTCGGGGGCGCCTGCTCAGGCGCCTACCTCGCGCTGCGCACCGCACGTCACGACGAGCGCGTCACCGGCCTGCTGATGGTCAACCTCACCGCGTTTGCCTGGAGCACCGAGCTGCTGATCGAGCGGGCGGCGCATAACGTGCTGACCGCGGCCGTCAGTCGTGTCCTGCCTCGGACCCGGCGCCCCCCGTCGGTCGATCCCGAGCTGTGGGCGCTGGCCACGCGCGCCGAGGCCACCGACACGCCGACATCGCCCGCCCGGCGGGAGCTGGCCGCCCTCGCGGCGCGCCATGCCCGCCCCGATCGAGCCTGGCGGCTGCTCGCTCGCTCGATGGAGCGCCGTGAGCTGCTGGAGGCCCGCGCGGCGCTGACGGCGCTGGAGGAGCGCGGGGTCCAGACGACCCTGTTCCTCGCGCGCGACGAGCCGCTGCTGGAACAGCTGCGCCGCCAGCGTCTGCTGGGCGCCGTCGACTCGTGGCCGGGCTTCAGCCTCGTGCTGGGGGACACGCACGACCACATGCATCGCGCCGCCTTCGCCCAGCAGGAGGTCGAGGACACCCTGGACCGGGCGATCGAGCGCGGCCTGATCGGGTCCCCGATCAAGCTGTGAGGCCGGGCCCGCCCGGGCCCTGAGCCGACCCCGCGGGATCTGATCGCCCGTGATCGCTGCGCGACGGGGTAGCGTCTGAGCGCATGGCCGGCGAGAGCACTCAGGGCGAGAAGCCCGCCAGGGCGCAGCACACGCCCCCGGCCGGAGCCGAGACGGCTGCCACCTGGGCGGCGGCGGGCGTGTCGGTGGACTACACCGCCAGCGCGCAGTGGCTCGTCCTGCGCAAGCAGGAGAAGCCGGCGGCGGAGATCTTCGCCGTCTCCTACGTTGCCGATCGCGATGACGATCGTCCGGTGACCTTCGTCTTCAATGGCGGCCCGGGCGCGTCATCGGCCTACCTGCACATGGGTGCCGTCGGCCCACGGCGGGTCGCGTTTGCGCCCGACGGGGCACTGCCGCGGTTGCCGCCGCGGCTCGTCGCCAACGAGGAGTCGTGGCTGGCCTTCACCGATCTGGTGTTCGTCGATCCGGTCGGCACCGGCTTCAGCCGGATCATCAAGGATGAGCGTCAGACCGGCGAGGCCGCCGACAAGCCGGCGGCCGGCCCCGACGACGATGCCCGGGAGTACTTCGGCTACAAGCGGGACCTCGAGTCGTTGTGTGAGTTCATGGGCCGATGGCTCTCGGCCCGCGGCCGGTGGGGCTCGCCGGTGCTCATCGCCGGCGAGAGCTATGGCGGGTACCGTGTCGGGCGGCTGGTGCGCAGCCTGCAGGAGACGGCGGGAATCGGGCTCAGCGCGGCGATTCTCATCTCCCCGGCGCTCGAGCTCGCCTCGCTGGCGCCGACCGACTACGACGTGCTGGGCTGGGTCGATCTCGTCCCGACGATGGCGATCTCCGCCGTGCACCACCGGCGCTCCCGCGTGTGTGAGCCCGGCGCGCGGCCCGAGGAGGTGTATGCCGCGGCGGAGCGGTTTGCCACCGGGGACTACGCCACGCTGCTCACACGTGGCGCGTCGATGCCGGCATCCGATCGCGAGCGGATCCTCGGCCATCTCGCGGACCTGATCGGCCTTCCCGCCGAGATGGTGTCGCGCGCCGAGGGACGGATCACGATCGAGAGGTTCGCGCGCGAGCTGCTGCGCGACGAGCGCAAGGTGCTCGGGCTCTACGACGCGACGATCACCACCACCGATCCGTTCCCCGACCGCGAGACGTTCACCGGTCCCGACCCGACGCTGTCGGGCATCGCCCCCGTGTACACGACGGCGATCAACCGTCAGCTTCGATCCGAGATCGGCGTCCAGACCGATCGCGAGTACGTGCTGCTCAGCAACGAGGTCAACGAGTCCTGGCGCGACGACGCGCCCGAGGACTTCTTCACGCCGCCGGTCGGCGCCACTGACGACTTTCGGTACGGCATGTCGCTCAATCCGCACCTCAAGGCGTTCATCTCGCACGGCCGCTACGACCTCGTCACCCCCTACTACGCCAGCGACCGGCTGCGCAACCTGATGCGCCTGGATCCGGAGATGGCCAGCCGACTCACCGTCCGCCATTTCGACGGCGGCCACATGTTCTACGCGTGGGAGGCGAGCCGTCGCCAGTTCACCGCCGCGATCGCCGCGTTCGTCAGCGACGCGCTGGCGACGGCGTAGCCGCGGGACCGCCGGAGGTCACGACCCGGCGACCGTGTCGCCCGACGCGGTCGACGGTGTCGCCGACGTGGACGTGGTCGTCGACGAATCGACGATCGCAGCCGAGGCCGTCGACGACGCCGCCGTCGTCGATCCGACCGATGCGGACGTGGCGACCGCGGTCGCGTCGCCGCTGTCAGCGGTGACGGCCGGGGTTGACGCGCTCGAGGTGGTGTCGGTTGTCGAGCTGCTGCCGCTGTCGTCGGTCGAGGACGTCGAGGCCGTCGTGGCCGGTGCGGACGTGTCGGTTGCGGTGGCACCGGTGCCGGCGCTGTCGTCGGTGGCCGTCGCCGATGTGGACGTGACTGGGGTGGAGGTGTCGGTCGTGGCCGAGCTGTCACTGTCACCGGTCGTCGTCGACGCGGAGGTCGAGGTGACGGGTGTGGAGGTGTCGGTCGTGGTGGCACTGCCGCTGGTGTCGGTCGACGACGTCGACGTCGAGGTCGGGGTCACGGGTGTGGAGGTCGCGGTGGTGCTCCCGCCGCCACCCGTCGACGCCGTTGACGTCGACGTACCCGTCGTGGGGTCGTCGGTCGTGGACCCGCTGCTGGCGCTCGTGGAGCCACCGCCGTCGCTGGTGGAGCCGGTGCCCCCGGTGGACGACCCGGCCGTCGTGGTGCCCGACGGACCGCTGCCGGCGCTGGTCACGGGCGCGGACGCCGTGCCGCCGTGGGCGACGGTCGACGGCGCCGACGACGTGGCCCCCGAGCCCGATGACGCCGACTGCCCGGTGCCCGTCGAGGCCACGGTCGGACCGGCGACGGACGTTGGCGAGGTCACCGGCGGCTGGACCGTGATGACGGTCGTTCCGGTCGAGATCGGTGCCGCTGAGAGTGGGCGCGGGGCCTGGTGGTGAATGGATCCGGCGACGTGGGAGGAGCCGAGCGCGACGGCAGCGGTGGCGAGCACCTTGGCCACGACGCCGGTGGTGCTCAGGCCGCTCACCCCGGCGACGGTCATGCCGCCCGAGACCGCCGCCACCGAGCCACCCGCGGCCGCGGCCGTTCCGGCTGCCCCGGTGCCGACGCCGGCCAAGCCCCCGGTGGTGACCGCACCGGTGCCGGCTGCGCCGGCGGCCGCCGTGCCGCCTCCGACGGCCGCACCCGTGCCGGCGGTGGTGAGCCCGGTGCTCACGCTCGCGCCGGTTGCCGCCGCGGCGCCGCCCGTCGCTCCGGCGCCGCCCGCCGCAGCGCCACTGCCCGTGACGCCGGCTCCGGTCGCCGCCGCGCCACTGGCGCTTGCCCCGGCCGCGACCGCACCCCCGTGCAGCACGGCGCCGAGCACCGTGAATTTCAGGCCGGCGGCCAGCGGCACGGGAACGACCAGGGCCAGCGCGGCGCGCTGGCGGCGCGTCTCGGCCTCGAAGGCCGCGCAGTTCGGACAGCGGTCGATGTGAGCGCGGGTGCTGCTGCGCATCGAGATCACGCCGCGAGTGGTCGCGACCTGCTCGCGGATGTCGGCGCACGGATGCTCTCGGGCGATCCGGCCGCGGGCCAGCCCCTGCCGCGCCTGGAAGACGAGCGCCTTGACCTTGCTCTCGCGCACGCCGATGATGTCGGCGATCTCCTGGTGGGAGCTGTCGCCCAGCTCAAACAGGACGAGCGCGGCCCGCTGGTCGTCGGGCAGCCGCTGGATCTCGTCGACCATCTCGCGAAGGTCCTCACGGCGCTGCACCTGCTCAGACAGATCGTGGGCCTGGGTCGGCAGATCGGTCACCGTGAGCTCGCTCTCCGGCCGCGCGCGGATCTCCGACAGGCAGCGGTTGCGGGCGATCGTGTAGAGCCACGGGCGCAACACGATCTCGTTGGTCGAGTCGCGCATCGCGCGGTAGGCCGATACCAGCGTCTGCTGCAGCGCGTCCTCGGCGGCTTCCCGGCTCTTGAGCATGTGCACGCAGAACGCAAACAGGCCGCGCGCATACCGGTCGTAGATCTCCTCGAACGCAGCCTCGACGCCGGCCCGGACCCCAGCAACCAGATCCTCGTCGCTTTCGACTGCGACCAGGCGCGGTCTTCCGTAACGACGTTCTTCGGCGACATCAACGATTGCGCTCATGCGTGCAGTGTGAGGAATTCCGCGCCAAGAATCCAGTCAATATTTCGACGGATCCGAGCGAACGGGGGGGTCGCCTGGGGCATCCATGCCCGCAGACGTGTGCGCCCCCACGTTCCTTGCCCCCACACCCCATAATCCCCCGCCGCCAAAGCGCGGCGGACCGCCTTCAGCGACCTCGGGCACGAGTTGACGATTGTTCGTAAGACATGCCTATTGATGGAGAACGCGGAGGGGGGCAAAAGGTTGGTCGAGCCTCCGCGGAAGATCATCGCGGGTCCCGATGGCGAAGCCCGGGCGGTCCAGCTTCGACCAATGGACATACCGCTGCGCTCGTCGCGTCGCCATGATCCGACCCTCCTTGAGGAGACGGTCGACATCGACGCAGCCCCCGTCAACGACGTGGTGAGCCATGACCTGCCCGTGACCGTCGAGCTGCTGCGCCATGCGCGACTGGCCGACGGGGAGCTGGTGGATCTGCGACTCGACGATGGTCTCGTGGTCGAGATGGCCGCCGCGGGCTCGCTGCCGGCGGCTGATCCCGCCGCGACGCTCGATCTCGACGGCTGGCTGCTGCTGTGCGCCGCCGCCGAGCCGCATGCCCACCTGGACAAGGCCCTGAGCTTTGATCTGATCAGACCGCCGCTCGGGGATCTGAGCTCGGCGGTGGCCGCGTGGGTCGCCTACGCCGAGACGATCACCGCCGAGTCGATCGTCGCCCGCGCCCGGACGCAGGCGCTCACCATGCTCGCCAACGGCACCACCGCGATCCGCACCCACGCCGACGTCCATCCCGGCTTCCCGACGCGCAGCGCGGAGGCGCTGGTTCACCTTCAGGCTGAGCTGGAGGGTCTGATCGAGATCGAGACCGTGGCGCTGGCCAGCCGCCACGCGTCGGCCGCCGACATCGAGTCAGCGCTCGACGTCGGCGTCGAGTTGGTCGGCGGCGCGCCCCACATGGCCCCCGACCCCGACGCGGAGCTGACGCGGCTGGTGCAGATCGCGGTGCGGCGCGGCGTCGGCATGGATCTGCACACCGACGAGAACCTCGACGGTCCCCTGACGCTCGGTCAGTACGCGCGGCTCGTGCGAGATCTGCCGCGCGACCGTCAGTATTCGGCCAGCCATTGCGTCCGGCTCGGGACGCTCCCGGCCACGCAGCTGGCGGAGATCGTGGCCGAGGTCGTCGCCTCCGACGTCGGCGTCATCTCGCTGCCGATCACCAACCTCTACCTCCAGGGCTGGGAGCACCCGGTCCGGACCCCGCGCGGCCTGACGGCGCTGCGAGCGCTGCTGGACGCGGGCGTGCGCGTCGGCGCCGGCGCCGACAACGTGCAGGATCCGTTCAACCCGGTCGGCCGCAGCGACGCGTTTGAGACGGCGTCCCTGCTGGTCTGCGCGGGGCACCTCACCCCCGGCGAGGCGTGGGAGATGGTCAGCGCCGGCGCCCGCTCGGTGATGGGCCTGCCGGAGGCGGGTCCCCGCGTCGGTGCGTGCGCCGAGCTGCTGGCGGTGCGGGCCCAGAGCTTGACCGAGGCGATCGCGGCGGCGCCCGCCGACCGGCTCGTGATCCACGCGGGCCGGCTGGTCTCCCGCTCCGAGCTTCGCCGCAGCGTCGCCGCCCCCGTCCTGATGACCAGCACCCGGGGACTCGGATGACCGCCACGCGGGTCAGCGGCGTGCGCGGCACCCGGGTCCTGCTGGACTTCGCCGACACCGAGATGACCTTCCCCAACGGGACCGTGGCGCTGCGCAACGTCGATCTGACGGTCAGCCGCGGCGAGTTCGTCACCGTTGTCGGACCCTCGGGCTGTGGCAAGTCGACCCTGCTGCGCATCGCATCGGGTCTGGAGAGCGCGTCGAGCGGGACCGCGGAGGTCCACACCGACCAGGTCGGCTACGTGTTCCAGGACGCCACGCTGCTGCCGTGGCGGACCGTCGTCGGCAACATCGAGCTGATCGCCGAGCTGAAGGGGATGTCGCGCGACGGCCGCGCCGAGAAGGCGGCCCAGGTGATCGAGCTCGTCGGTCTGGCGGGCTTTGAGGACAATCTCCCCAAGCAGCTCTCCGGCGGCATGAAGATGCGGACCTCGCTGGCTCGCTCGCTGATGATGGACCCGGAGCTGTTCCTGTTCGACGAGCCGTTCGGCGCGCTTGACGAGATCACGCGCGAGCGGCTCAACGACGAGCTGCTGAAGCTGTTCTGCGAGCGCTCCTTCGCCGGGCTGTTCATCACCCACTCGGTGTCAGAGGCGGTCTACCTGTCGACGAAGGTCGTCGTGATGTCGGGGCGGCCCGGGACCGTCGTGGCGACCTACGACGTGCCGTTTCCGATGCCGCGCGATCCCGACATCAGATTCACCCCGGAGTTCGCCGAGCTCACGGGCGAGGTGTCCCACGCACTGAGAGAGGCGCACGGCTGATGGCGATCAAGGATCCGCAACAGCGGCTGACGTGGAACATGCCGCAGAATCGGGCGGCCGCGGCGACGCTCGTGTCCGGGCGCATCCGGGTGCCCGGCTGGAAGGCGGTCGCCGTGCTGGGGATCCTGATCGGCCTCTGGTACCTGGAGGCCGCCCACTACTCCCACAAGGGTCTCGGCTTCCTGGTCCCGTACCCCAACCAGGTGTGGACGCTCGGGTTTGCGAACTCCCAGTCGCGCGCGGCGATCGTCTCCGGGCTCGGGCACTCGGTCGAGGTCGTCTTCACCGGGCTGGCGATCGCGATCGTCATCGGCGTGGTCTGGGCGATGGTGATGGCGCAGGCCAAGTGGGCCGAGCAGGCCCTGTTCCCCTACGCGGTCGTCCTGCAGTGCATCCCGATCCTCGCGCTCGTCCCCCTGATCGGCGCCCTGGATGGGACCGGCTTCAAGGCGCGGGTGGTCGTCACCGTGATGATCTCCGTGTTTCCGATGGTGGCCACGACGCTGTTCGGGCTGCAATCGGTCGACCGGGGCCAGCGGGAGCTGTTCACGCTCAGCGGCGCGGGGCGCCTGACGATGCTGCGCAAACTCCAGTTTCCCGCCGCGCTCCCGTCGATCTTCGTCGGCCTGCGCACGTCGGCCGGACTGTCGGTGATCGGCGCGATCGTCGGCGATCAGTTCTTCCAGCGCGGAACCCCCGGGCTCGGCGTGCTGATCGAGGTCGACAACTCGCGGCTGCTCGGACCCCAGATGTACGCGGCGATCCTCACCGCCTCGGCGTTGGGCGTCGCCATCTTTCTCGTCTTCGGGCTGCTGGGGCGGCTCGCCGTCGGGCGGTGGCATGACTTCGGTTAGCCACCGCCCCATCCGCCAGCTATGGCGTACTTCGCACATCGAAAAAGGAACCCATGCCTAGCGCAATCCGATTGACCGCCCTGGCCGCCGCAGCCTCCACCGTCGCCCTTGCCGTCGGCGCCTGCGGCAGCAGCTCGTCGTCATCGTCGTCCTCGTCGACGAGCTCGTCCTCAGCCAGCGCCGCATCCGGTGCCACGGGCGCGAAGGTCGACCTCGCCGGGGTCTGTCCCGCGACGGTCGTCGTCCAGACCGACTGGAACCCCGAGGCCGATCACGGGCACCTCTATCAGATGCTCGGACCCAACCCGACGATCAACACCAAGCAGAAGAGCGTGACCTCGGACCTGTATGCCAACGGTCAGCCGACCGGGGTCAAGCTGCAGATCCGGGCCGGCGGCCCGGCGATCGGCTACTCGACGGTCAGCGCCGAGATGTATGAGGACAAGTCGATCACGCTCGGCTACGTCGACACCGACGAGGCGATCGAGTACTCGGGCAAGCTGCCCACGACGGCCGTCTTCGCCGAGAACAACGTCTCCCCGCAGATCATCATGTGGGACCCGAAGACCTATCCGAACGTCACCACGATCAAGCAGCTCGGTCAGGCGCTCGCGGCCAAGAAGGGCGTCGTCTACTACTTCGCCGGCGCGGCCTACATGGACTACCTGATGGGCGCCGGCTATCTGCCCAAGGCCGAGACCGACGGCAGCTACAACGGCACGCCGTCACAGTTCGTCGAGGCGCAGGGCAAGGACGCACAGCAGGGCTTTGCCACCGCCGAGCCCTACATCTACTCCCATGAGGTGCAGGCCTGGGACAAGCCGGTCAAGTACCAGCTGATCTCGGCGACGGGCTGGCAGCCCTATCCGGAGGCGATGTCGGTCCGGACCGGCGACCTGACCAAGCTGACACCGTGCCTGAAGAAGCTCGTGCCGGTCATGCAGCAGGCCGACGTCGACTACCTGA